>NZ_LSIZ01000006.1:0-26028 GCF_001556505.1 Streptococcus sp. CCH8-H5
TACTCCTTGTCCAACCACTCTGGGCTGACACGATAGCCACGTTCCGCCATTTCTTGCATAATAAGCTCATGGTATTTAAACAAGCGATACGGTGAATAATCAAAAACATAGTTAACCGTCGCATGTTTGCGTTGCCATCCCTTACCACGAAGGGCGCAACATTCTCGGTGCTGCCCTAATAATTGCTGACGGGGTAGTTTTGCAATCAACTCTTGATGCCACAGTCTCATTTTGAACCCCCATTAATTAAGGTTGACTCCTCCAGATAGCGATTAGGATACTTGCTGAGGAGCTCTTTGACAGATTCCACTAAACCATGCTGAGGAATTTGGCCTGCTGCATAGCTATCTAACTGAGCCATAAACTTTTCCTTCTCACTAGTGGTTGCTTTTTTCTTAAAATACCCCCAGATATGTTGGAAAGCATTGACGACCTGACCAGGATTTTCAGGAAGGTCCAGGGCTTGATCAATGTAGGCCTGAACCTGATCCAAACTAACCTCATCATTCTTGAGATAGTTACGGATTTCTAAGTAAATCTTGTTTGAATGGCTGAGCACCAGGTACTTATTGGCTGCCCAAAGTCGCTCGCACTGGCGACGTGGATTGGTAGTTGTCATTAGGAACCTTCCTTGATTGCTTTTTATCAGTATAGCATAGTTTAAATGGGGATAATAGATTATGCCTTTGAGAATTTGAAGAGTGATTTTCAACTATTTTCAGAAAAGGGATTTTGTTTGGTTTATGTATAAGCGTTTGCTATACTTAAGGTATCAAAGAAAGGAGACAAAGCCTATGACATTGTCCAAAAAACTCACACTTTCTCTTGCCTCTATGGCAGTTCTTGGTCTTTTAGCAGCCTGCTCAAACCAGAAAGCTCAAACACCTGAAAGCTCTGCTAGCACCCAACAAAGTTCAAGTAAGGTTTCATCTTCACAAAGTTCTGAAGTTTCTAAACAGACTGAAGGGCTAGATGGCACCTATAAAGGAACTGATGAAAATGATCGTATTACTCTTACCATCTCTGGAAATACTGGAACTTGGGAAGAGGACGAAGCAGATGGCGAGAAGGAAAGCAAGTCTGTAACAGTTAACCCTGACAATCAAAGTCTAACGATTGGTGATGATACCAAATTCTACAAACTCGACGGTAATCAGCTGACTATTGAAGATGATGACCGTGATCCAAACGATACGGTTGTCTTGACGAAATAAAATGAAAACCTTAGCCAAACCACTCTCTGGAATTTAGCTAAGGTTTTTTATGTTATACTATAGGCAGAAAGAAAACGAATACAAACAGGAGGTTTACGATGACTCAAAGAAGATTATGGGTGACGCTATTTGTTGTGTCGATTATTGTAACTCTTATTGGACTGGGATTTTCTGTCTATAACTATTATGTCTTTGATAAACCCTTTATGACTACCACTACAAAAGGGTTACTAGCAGCATTTTTCCTGTGTGCGACTATGGTTGCCATCACCCTATCCAAATCAAGTAAGAAGTAAAGATATGAAAGAGGTATAAGTTTGTAGACTTATACCTCTTTTGATACAACATTATTTAATCTTGTGTTTGTTCATCTTTTCTTCAAAGATGTCTGTCATGATTTTACGCAACTCTTGGCATTCTTTTTCAGCCTTTTGATGATGAAATGTATCCTTGGCCAAACGAGTCACCTCCTAAAAATGAAACTGTGTCATTATATCAACAGATAGGAAAGAAAAGCTCCCACCGAAATTCAGTGGGAGGTTCAACTCTATTTCTATGATTTTCGTACCGCTACCAGCCAAGAGGCTAGCATGATTTCAAAAATGACCAGAAAGATAATCTGAGTGAGTGAACTCTGAACCAGCATAAGGACAGCCAGACTATCGATCAGCATATGAGCGAGGATACAAGGAACAGCTCCTTTCGAATACTCTTTGAGAGCTCCAAATAGAAAAGTATTTCCTAAAATCATCAGGTAAAAAATGAGATAGTTGGAGGAACCTGCTGTAATCCAAGGGAGTTGATAGATAGGGATATGCCAGAGGAACCAGACAATGGAAAGAACCATCATTTTAGTTATAAAGTGCTTACTAAAGTAAAGATGTTCTTGTAAAAACCAACGCCAACCTACTTCTTCCAGCCCCCCATATAAAAAGGTCCAGGGAAAATATAGTAAGAAGGCCAAGAGGGTGTTCCCAGTAAAGCTAACATTCCTGAGAAAGAATGAGATTCCATAGTAGATGACTGGAATGAAGAGAGCTAGAATCCAGGACAGGGGACTTTCTTTTTGAAGAAAGACCTTTTTGAAGAATTCACCCAAGGATTTGACTTCACTCAACACAAGAGAAAAGACAGCCGCCATAATCAATGGAACACAGTTCATTAGGATAAACAGTAGTGAGGCACCCAGACTACTTCTGTCTGGGAAACACCATAGGATAACTTGCCCTACTATATATGTAGCAAAGAGGGCAGACAGTGCATACCAGATAGCGACTGATTGTTTTGAAATAAATTTGCTCATTTTTTCTCCGTAACGGGATGGTAAAATTGACAGTATCTCTTTTTTATGGAAGGTTGATTCGTAATTGTAGAAATAAACACATTGTCTTTAAAAATCTTATTTAATCTTGTGTTTGTTCATCTTTTCTTCAAAGATATCTGTCATAATCTTGCGGAGCTCTTCTCCTTCTTTTTCAGGAAGGTCTCCTTGACGTTTCGCCACGGCATAGAGTTCAGGGTATTGCTTGGCTACACGCTCGACTGTCTTAGTCGTCGCATGCCCTCTGACAAAGAAAGGAATGCGTTTTATCCATTCTTGTGGTACGAGAGCGAGCAACTTCTTAGCCGCTTCCTTATCAGAAATCTCAGCCGTACTCAAACCTTTCTCGATTTGCTTTTGTTCTTGTTCTGTAAAATCTTTTAATTCCATAACTTGCTCCTCTTTATCTCTATATAGTAAATTTTACACCCATGCATGAGAATATACAACCGATTGAGATGGGATGTTGCTAGCTGTGAACAATAATAGAATTAGGAGAATCATGATTTCTTTTTTCCTAAAATACCGTACAAAAAGATCTGATGAATTTGCTCAACCTCTGTCTCTAAATTGTCACTATGGGATAATTGATTTCCCATACCATTAAGAGCATCCATGACATTTAAGATAAGCTCTGTCGATAGATCTTCAGCAATAAGGCCCTCTGCTTTTCCGAGATGAATATAAGAACGATAGATGTCACGTTTTTTTGCAGTGATTGCTTTCGTTAGGAGAGTTGAGAAAACAGAATCTTCCACCATTTTATCTTGAAAATAGTCCGAGATTTGCTGACTCATTTTCTCCTGACATAGGTCTAAAGCCTGGTCTAATTTTGTATTAAAAGCTAGATTACTTTTTAAAATATCCTCGGCTTGCTGGGTTATTTCTTCAAACAAGTCATTAACACAGAGAGCCACCAAATTATCTTTGCTCCCGAAATAATTGTAGATAGAAACAGGAGATACTTCTGCTACCTCTGCAATAGATTTTATACTCGTTTCCTTAAAACCTTTGTTTTTAAACAAACGCAAAGCTGCTTGAATAATCGCTTGCTTCTTTTTCTCAGTCGTCTTTTGATATTGATTCATGTGAATACCTCTGTTATTACCAATTGTAGCATAAGTTTGAAATATATGAGTATATATTTCATTTTTCCTTGCTATTCTTACTAGCTTTTTCTATAATAAAGTTTGAATTTAGACTATCTATATTTCAAACTTTATTTGCAAAAATGGGAGGGAACATGCTCATTCAATATCTTATAAAGCAATCTATAAATCCGAGTGGTCTTGTTGGCCGAGTGATTACCAACATCTGGTCGTCCTATTTTAAGGAACTCAGCCTTTGGGTAATAAAACAAACCACTATCCCTAACAATAGTCGTATTTTAGAAGTCGGTTATGGCGGTGGTAGCACTATCAAAAACCTACTTGCTTTAGATAAAAATCTTGACATTCATGGCATTGATATTTCCAAGGAGTCTTATCAAACTGCTAAACGGATGCTTTTAAAGTCAATAGAAAACGATAGTGTCCAGCTGATGGTTGGAAATGTCGAAAACCTTCCCTACCAAAATCATTATTTTGATTTTGTCTTTGCCATTCAGACCCATATTTTCTGGAAAGATTTAAAACAAAGCTTTCAGGAAATCTATCGAGTCATGTCCAATCATTCTACTCTGATTATTGCTTCCGAAAAAGAAAAAATACAGTATCATATGACAGATTATGGAACAAGTTCTGAATTGAGTCAGTTATTAACAAGTATTGGCTTTTCAAAGATTGAAGAAAGGCAAAATCACAAATGGGTTTTGTACATTGTTATTAAAAGACATTAGGAAATTGATAGACAAATTCCCACTTGACTTAAGAAAAGCTCTCCCCCTTAGCAACACGAAAAGAGAAGACTAAGTTAGTCTTCTCTTTGTGCAAGCTTTACGCTAGCTACTAAGCTAGACAAGGTGGGCAAAAACTTTATATTTTAACCTATAGTATGTCTATTAGTTGATAATCTTAACCTTTCAAAATTTAAATCCACTAGAAAATAAGGAGATAAGGATCTTCAAGATAAGATATAACTTGTGCTAAAAATTCAGCTGCTGGAAGGCCATCGATGATTTGATGGTCGAAGCTCAGACTCAATGGAAGATAGTCTTTTTGAACAACCTCTCCCTCCTCATTAAATGCCAAAGCTTGTTGAGTTGCTCCTACTCCAAGAATTGCCACCTCTGGGGAGTTAAGGATTGGTGTGAAGTATTCTACACCTGGCCCCCCTAGGTTCGTAATTGAGAAAGTAGAACCACTATATAGGTCAGATGGAAGTGTACCTTTTCGAGCTTGATTAGCCAGAGTCTTAATGCTTTGACCAAGATCTGCTAAAGTCATACGGTCTGCGTCTCGAATCACAGGGACAACCAATCCATCATCCAAAGCTGTTGCCATACCAATATGAATGCGTTCTTGAATCTGATGAATTCCGCCACCATACCAAGCATTCAAAGCTGGAAAATCTCTCAAAGCTTTGGTTACTGCTTTAGTTAATAGAGTTGTGATACCTAGTTCACCATTTTCAAGTGGAGTATGGACCTTGGCCTTAAGTTCTTTACGGAATTTCAAAAGCTCAGTTAAATCAGCCTTACGATGGAGTGTCACTTGAGCAGAAGAATGAAGACTGTTCATCATACGTTCGGCAATAATCTTACGCATGCCCTCTAGTCCCTCACCGTATTGGCCTGAGGTCATAGCTTGTGGTAGAGGTTCTACAACCTTATCAGCAACAAGACTTGATTGGTAAGCTTCTACATCACGTCTTGTAATACGACCATTTCCACCTGTCCCTTTAATAAGGGAGATATCATAGCCTTTCTCAGTAGCCATCTTACGAGCCACCGGTGTAATGAAAATGCGTTCACCACTAGTACGAGCTATAGGTGCTGTAGTAGATTTAGGACTAGACGGTGTTGAATCTTTAGCGACTTCAGTTGGAGCTTCCTCTTGTGCAGGAGCCTCTTGGGTTCCTACATCCTCTCCTTCCTGACCAACCCATCCAACGACTTCCTTACATTTAACTGTAACACCTTCACCATGCACAATGTCTAGAACAACCCCAGAAGCAGGGGATTCGACTTCACTAGTCAATTTTTCAGAACTAATTTCCAATAAAGGCTGACCACTTGTTACTGTATCACCAACTTGGACCAACCACTTTTGAATGAGTCCTTCAGTCATGGTTAGGCCGAGCTTGGGCATTAAAATTTCTGTTGCCATAAGCGCCCTCCTATCCTTTCAAGTCCTGAATCAATTCATCAGCTACTTTCAAAACCTTATCCGCATCAGGGATATAGGCTTGTTCTAAGTTTGTCGCAAATGGAACAGGAGTATTTGGAGCACAAACACATTTCACTGGTCCATCAAGATAATCAAAAGCTTTATCTGAAACTACAGATGCAATGTCAGTTGCAGTATTGTTATGTGGATTTGCCTCATCCACAATAATTAAACGACCAGTTTTCTTCACGGAATTTAACACTGTTTCTTCATCCCATGGAGCAACTGTACGAAGATCAATCACTTCTACAGAAATGTTGTCTTTTGCCAAGCGGTCGGCGACCTCATAGGCTACGTACAACATCTTACCAATTGTCACAATTGTTAAATCCTTACCTTCTCTACGAACGGCAGCCTTACCAATTGGTACAGTATAGTATTCTTCTGGCACTTCCCCTTTTAAGCCATAGAGGGTTTTGTCCTCAGAAAAAATAACAACATTATCATCCTCTATTGATGCTAGGAGTAATCCTTTGGCATCATAAGGGGTAGCAGGAACGACCACCTTAATACCAGGGATCGATCCAAATAAACCGTAATAGGATCCAGAGTGTTGCGCAGCAGCTGAAGCACCTGCCCCGTGCATAGTACGAACAACCATGGGAACTTTAGCTTTACCGCCAAACATGTAACGCATCTTAGATGCCTGTCCTAATAGGGCATCAAAACAGAATCCAATAAAATCATTAAACATCAACTCTGGTACAGGTCTTAGTCCCGTAAGCGCCATCCCCACCGAAGCTGATAAATAGCCGTGCTCAGAAATCGGAGTATCAATAACACGTTCCCTGCCATATTTCGGCATCAGTCCTCGTGTAATCCCCATGACACCGCCCCAGGCATCCTCGTTATTATTTTCTAAGTGTTCAACATTAACACCACCTGAGATATCCTCTCCTAGGAGAACAACTCGCTCGTCTCTTTCCATGGCTTGATCGAGCCCTTCATTGATGGCTTTCATAAATAATGTTTCTCTAGTCATTATGAATCCTCCTCAATCAGTCTGCAAATACGTCTTCGTAGAGAGCTTCTTCTTTTGGAATTGGGCTCTCTTGAGCAAAGTGGATTGCATCTTCAACATCTTTTTGTGATTGGGCAACAATCTCATCCAATTCATCTTGGCTAAGGATACCCTTTTCAGTTACCAGGTCACGAAATACTTCCAAGGCATCCACATCTGCCCATTCTTTTTCGATTCCATCTGGTGCTTTGTATTTTTGCTCATCTCCTTCGAAATGGCCATGGTTACGATAAGTAATAGCTTCAATTAACGTTGGACCATCTCCACGACGCGCACGTTCAACGGCCTCCTTAGCCACTTGATAAACAGCAAATAAGTCCTTACCATTAACGCGAACTCCAGGCATATTGTAAGCTTGTGCACGTTCAGCAATTGTTGGAGAACCTGATGAATACCATTGTGGTGTTGATTCTGCAAAAAGGTTGTTTTCATTTACAAATACCACAGGTAGATTCCAAATAGAGGCCATGTTTAAACACTCATGAAAATTACCTTCATTGGCAGCACCATCACCAAAGAAACATACAGCAACATCATCAGTCTTTAGATATTTGTTGCGCATAGCAGCACCAGTCGCAAGACCAAAGCCTCCGCCTACCATACCATTAGCACCAAGGATTCCTTTATCCAAGTCAGCGATATGCATAGAGCCACCCTTACCTTTACCAAGCCCAGTAGACTTACCAAAGATTTCAGCCATCATTTTTTTAAGGTCTCCACCTTTAGCCACACAGTGTCCATGTCCTCGATGTGTGCTAGTAATGTAGTCTTTATCAGTCAAGTTAGCACATACCCCAGTCGCAATAGCTTCCTCACCTGAGTATAGGTGAACAAATCCTGGAATTTGACCGATTGAAAAGAAATGTCGTGCATTTTCTTCAAAATTTCGAATATCCCACATTGTCTTATACATGGATTTAGCCTCTTCTTTTGAAACATTTTCCACACCAAGATCATGGGCAGTTTGAACCTTAACTTCTTCCTTGGTTAAGGTTTGTCCCTGATGTTTTTCTTTCATTAGGGCTTGTGGCAATTCTTGATAATGTGTCATATTGTTTCCTCCTTCTATAGAGAGCTTTATAAAAAACAAATATTATTGACAGATATATAGATTGAAAAATGAGAATGGCTGTGCTAAACCTATCCATCGACCTTAGGACCTTAAAATCAGTCTTGCAACTTCCTGAACCAACTCAGAAATTGTTGGATGTGCAAAAATTGTCTTATCAAGCTGATCAAGTGTTCCTTCAGCATCTTTCAAGACAATCAAGGATTGTAGAATATCAGTTGCATGTGGACCAACGATAACGGCACCTAATAGTAGATGATAGCGTTTTTCGGAGACAATTTTAACAAAACCTTTTGCTGAATTAGACGCAATGGCTCGACCATTATAAACATAAGGAAGTTGACCAACTGATATATCATATCCTTGTTGTAACGCCTCCTCTTCTGACAAGCCAAAGGAAGCAATCTCTGGCGTTGTAAAGAGCGACCGTGGAACACTTGAATTATCAACCGGTTCCTCAGCCTGACGACAAATGGCTCGAACAGCTTTGATTCCCTCGCTACTAGCAACATGAGCTAACATATATCCAGGAATCAAATCCCCAATCGCATAAACACCTGATTGAGATGACTCGTAATAACTATCTACCTTAATAAAGCCTTTTTCGGTCAGCTCCAAGCCCATCATTTGGGCTAACTCAATATTTGGCTTACGCCCTGTTGCTACAAGTAAGTTATCATAAGAGTAGGACTTGCCATCTGCTAAAATTACAGCATTTTCTCTAACCCTATCTATGCTAACTCCCTCCAGAATGGTAATTCCAAGTGGTTCCATCTTTTCTCTAATAATGGAACGTGCTTCGTCATCTTCAGTTGCTAAAATTGTTGGTGCAACCTCTATCACTGTCACATCCACACCAAGTGGAGCCATGGCAAAAGCTAACTCAACGGAAATAATACCTCCACCAATGATAATTAAACGTTGAGGAAGTTCCTTTAAGTTGAAAAAGTTATCTGTTGTCAAGTAGTCAACATCGTTAATACCAGGAATTGGAGGAATAAATGGATGACTACCCGTCGCCAAAATAACAGACTTACCTGAGACTCTTTCACCATTAACTTGGAAGGTTTTATCAGAAATATAAGCTGCCTCACCTTCAATATAGGTGATACCTAATTGTTTAAAACTTGATTGAATACCAGACTGTAGTGTTGCTACGACTTGATCTTTGCGAGCAACAAGTTTTTGAAAATCAAGATTATCATTTAAAACTGTTACTCCATACTGAGAGGCTTCTTTAGCAGCTAATAGCCAATGAGCATGTTCAAGATAGGCTTTGGATGGGATACAGCCAACGTTCAAACAGGTGCCACCTATGGAGTTTTTCTCAATGACAATTACCTTTTTACCTAAACGGGCAGCTTCTTCAGCAGCAACATAACCACCAGGACCTGCCCCTATAATGAGAATATCACATTGACTCAAAACAATACTCCTTTCTAGAATGGAAGTCGGCTGTTAGCCGAACCACTTCAAGTAGGACAAAAACTCGGAGATGTTTTTGAAAGCGCTTTCTATGCTTCAATTATAAAACTAATACTTATGAAAATCAAGTAATTCACTGAAAATGTGATGTTTTGGTGGTGAAAACATTCACAAGCAATGCAAACGTTTGCCATTCTCTAATCGGGATGATGTTAGCACTTATACTTTGCTGATTTGTATAAAAACTAGAAAAATACAAATCTCCCCCAATCATTAAATAATTCTTCAAAATGTTATAAAAAACACTCTAGCCTCTATAGCTTGGATAAAACTATAGAAATTAGAGTGCTTTTACTATTAGAAAGAATATGTATATGGAGTTAAAAAGGAATTTGAATTAATCTAAAGAAAGTTGATTTTTCAACTGAATAATATTATAAGAATATCGATTTGTAGTTATTTTGAAAGTAATCTTATAAGTGAGTAATTAGGAGTAGAATATGACAACTCTATTTTTTTGTAGAGTAGCTTTTGTAGCTTTTATGTGAAAAATCAACTGACTATTTAATTATTTATCGTCCTTTTTAATCATATTTTTCACACCTTCGATAGCTCCTTCAACAGCATCTTTGGCATCTTCGGCAACTTCTTTCACTTTTGAGACTGCTTTTTCAGCAGCACCCTCTTTTTCTGTTTTTTTATCACCAGTTACTTTTCCGAAACCTTCTTTAATAGCGCCTTTAGCTTGGTTGAGTTTTTCTTCTACTGACATAATTTTATCCTCCTTTGGACATAAAGATTTTTAAATATGAACGCTCTTAAACAATACATTCAAATTTTTAAGTATAACAAGATAAGTTAAATTATAGCTTTTGTGTTGAAGTCGAGTCATAAACAGCTTGAACACCCTCACTAACGTTATCTTTATTTGCTGATAAAGCATTAGCTAGTCCATGTTTACCACTTTTTTAATTTATCGGCACTAAGTTTGCTAGTTGATTGTAGTCTTCCTATCGAAATATTGAAAATTATTCTTTTTTTCCTAAGAAAAATGATACTACTGCAACAACAATAACTGCCCCTAAAATTGATGGAACTAAGGCCATTCCAGCTAGTCTAGGTCCCCAAGAACCGAAGAGTGACTGTCCAACAGATGAACCAATTAAACCTGCAAAGATATTGGCAATTATTCCCATGGAACCTCCCTTTTTAGTGATTCCACCAGCAATAAAACCTATAAAGCCTCCGACAATAATAGCCCAAAGCATAATGTCTCCCCCTTTCTAAATAGAGGAAAGTTAGATTGTTTGGAAAATCAAACCATCTAAAGAGTTACATTTTAGCTAAAACATTTTTTATATTAATCTTAACAATCATAAGATTAATGTTAGTATATACCTGTTAATAACAGTATAAGGTAATCAAATTGATAAGTCAATGAAAATGTTTGCGCTTACACAAAAATAGACATGAAAACCATCCTGGGCTTTTGCAATCGCTTGCATAGTTTTACAATTTCTCTTATCTCATTTTTTTGTTAAAAATCTACACATACTTCTACTATTATTAGGACTTCCTCTAAATGGATTGATTTATGAATAAAAAGTTTGATTAAACTGGTACATTCATATGATTGATTAGCATTTTAGCCACAAAAAAAATAGCCCTAAGACGTTCGAGTGACGAAAGTAAAAATAAAATGTATAATTGAGACATGTAAACCCTTACACATTTTTCTTTAAATGGTAAGTATCTAACAAAATAGTATAAATAATACACCAAACACTACATCACTTTCAGTAGGAATTTAAAATTAATATGGAGTAGTGAATTGATTACAAATTGAAAGTAGAATATAAAACACACCCAGGTAAAGAAGTTACAATAATAATGGCCAATGATTTAGATACGTCGTCAAAGAGTGAGCTTAAAAAGTTGACTATAGTAACAAAAAGGAAGTACTGTTATGGAAAAAGTTTTGAAGGATGGTAAACTTTATTCTCTAATAGAATTTAGGGACAAAATCTATGAGGATTTAGATTTATCAAAAAGTGACTTAACCACTTTATTGTGTGCGATATTGATTGCATCTATTGGTTTGAATATGAATTCTATTCCAACAATCATAGGGGCAATGTTGATTTCTCCATTGATGACACCTATCCTTGGAGTAGGTTTTGCGTTAGCAATATTAGATACAAAACTTCTCAAAAAATCGTTTAAAGTTCTTTTTATTCAAGTTGCAGTAAGCCTTTTAGCCTCTACACTTTATTTTTTACTTTCGCCCATTTCTTACGCAAGTACGGAAATTATTGCTAGAACTTCGCCCACAATTTGGGACGTTGTAATAGCATTCGTCGGTGGATTAGCCGGCATTATTGGAGCACGAAAGAAAGAAGCTAATAACATTGTTCCTGGTGTCGCCATTGCAACTGCTCTTATGCCACCCGTTTGTACCGTGGGGTATTCTATTGCCACAGGAAATCTTGAGTATATGATAGGGGCGTCATATTTGTTCTCCATTAACTGCAGTTTTATTATGATTGCTACATATATTGGCACTAATGTGATGATGGTTAATAATCCTTATGTTAAACATAATCGTAAAGCCTCTAAAATGCGAAAAATATTAATTCTAGTCTCGCTTGTTCTTATTATTCCAAGTTTAGCTTCTGCAACTACCTTAGTTAGAGATACGCTAATCAATGAGTCTATCAATAATTATCTATCTGATCAATTTGAAAACCATACTATTTTGAAAAAGAAATATAGTAAAGAAAACAATACACTAAAGCTAACCATTTCAGGTAAATATCTTTCAGAAGCTGAGTTACAAGGTATCATTAACAAACAAAATGAATATGGTTTGAAAAATATCTCGATTCAGGTTTCACAATTAACAAATGATAGATTAACTGAAAAAGAATTAGTCGACTACATCATTCAATATAAAAACGATGATGATCTTCAACAAATAGAAAAGGATAAGTAAAAAGAATCCCCAAATAACAACAAGTAATGTGAGATATTAATTTGATAAGCATAAGAAACCGTTGAAAAGTATTGTCACTAGTAGTCCATAGGAGAAAATAGCAATGAAAAAAGTAATGATAATTATTAATCCAACTTCTGGAGGAGAAACAGCATTAGATTATAAAGAGAGCTTGGAGAATAAGGCTAAAGAGTATTTTGATTATGTTGAAACTAAGATTACGCAAAAAGCCAAAGATGCAACTCAATTTGCTGAAAAAGCCTCTAAAGAAAAATATGATGCAGTAATTGTTTTTGGTGGAGACGGTACTGTAAATGAGGTTATTTCAGGGATTGCTGAAAAAAATCACATTCCAAAACTTGGGATTATTCCTGGTGGAACTGGTAATTTAATCACTAAGCTATTAGAAATCAACCAAAATATTGATCAAGCGATTGAAGAACTTGATTTCAATTTTACTAAAACCATTGATGTTGGAAAAGCTAATCAAAATTATTTTGGCTATATTTTTAGTGTTGGATCTTTACCAGAAGCTATTCATAACGTTGATATTGAAGATAAAACAAAGTACGGTATCTTTGCATATGCAATCAATACGATGAAGTCCGTTGTGGAAGACGATGTATTTAATATTCGTATTGAAAGCGAAAATGGCAATTATGAAGGTGAAGCTAGTCAGGTCTTAGTTCTTCTATCTAATTACTATGCAGACAAAAAACTATTTGATGAAAATACAGATGGATATGGAAATATCTTGATTTTAAAAGATGCATCCATCATTTCTAAATTATCGACTATCCCAGATTTGTTAAAAGGGGATCTAGTAGGTAACGATAATATCGAATATATCAAAGCGCGTAATATTAGGATTTCTTCAGAGGTTGAGTTAGAGTCAGATGTTGATGGAGACAAATCGGATAATCTTCCAGTAGATATAAAAATACTAGGGAACCATATCGAAGTGTTCTCAGGCACCAAAGTATAGTTTTTTTCCTTCTACTTCTCCAACAAAAAAATTTTAAATGATATAAGTTACTGCATCAACAACAATAATAGTCTTGTCCTTTTTGAAGTTAGGATATAAGTCAAAGGTAAGTAAATTACTTTTAATATACGGAGTTAAGGCGTTTTTTGATTCATGTCTAAAAACTTTTCGGAAGCATCAACTGTGATGGTAGTTTTCGAGCATAACAAAAAGTAGTGAAGAGATTCCATCGTCGGAATCTTCTTCACTACTTTTCTTCTCTCTTTCCTACTCAATCACCAATAGCAGCATTTCAGAGTTTCCACTCTTCAATCAACCAGTCCGAAAAAGCATCATATCTTTCTTGGAGATGGTCATGATGACCGTAAGGGTCAAGTGCTGAATAAGTGGACAAGCACTGTTTTTTGATGCATTCATGTACTTCTTTGGCAAAGCTAGGAGCCTTGGCCAGTCTATTCTTATGATTAGCCCCTTCGGTCAAACCGTTACGTAAATAGACCGAGCAAGACTTATTAAGAAGCTGATGGGATTGGCAGTAATCTACAAAATCTGGATACCAAAAGGATCCACAAATGGAAAAGATAAAAGGCATCTTATCACTGCTATAAAGACTGTGGATAGCAGCCAGTCCACCTAGCGAGTAGCCTCCGTAAGCCATACGACTGTCATCCAATCGAAACTCCTCTTGGATGCTATTTAAAATATGGCCAAATAGTTGGTCATGATAGCTGTCTAGCTTGCCACCAAAATCAGGACTTCCAGGTCTCAAAGCCTGAGCATACCAAGGCGTCAAATCATCCAAGCGATTCTTGGGCTCAAGGCCTATCAGGATAACAGAATTCGCTAGTTTTCCCAGATAATCCAGTTGTCCATCGTTCAGAAAAACAGCTGGATAAGTCTTAGTAGCATCATAAGACTCAGGAAGGGCAATCGTCACTCGAATGCTATGGCAGACAAAGTCTTTATTTATTAACAAAGTCATTAACCTTCTCAAGAGAATCAATCACAGATGGACCGTAATCCATAAGTTCATCATAAGAAATAGTCATGATTTTCTTGTTTTTAACAGCTGGTACATTTTCAAGAACAGCGTTCTTTTCCATCTTGTCTGTAGCATCCTTGTCCATGGCCTTATTACGGTCACTAGTTACATAGATAATCAATTCTGGTTCCATAGACACGAGATTTTCCAGAGTCAAATCTGATGTTCCTGTCGCAACATTGGTATAGCCAAGCTGATTAAGCATACTTTCTTGAAGGGCAGATTTGTAAGTTCCAAAGGTCTCATCGTTGTAGGCACACATGATCAGAGCCTTCTTCAAGTCTTTGTCAGAAGACTTGTTTTTCTTTTTAACGGCGTCGATACGCTTTTGGAGTTGTCCTGCATACTTGTCTGCCTTGTCTTGAACGTTGAAAATGTCACCAATATTTTTAACATCTTCGATAATATTATTCAAATCTTGTTTGGTTGTTGAAACAGAAGCTTTTTGCGTATAGACGGGAATGTCGTTGCTGTTCCACGTGCTGATGGTTCCCATTGATTTGTCTGAGAACATCATGTTACGACCAATAAGGGCATCAGGTCCGTAAGCCAAGATGGCTTCTTGAGAGATGGTCTTCTTATCACCGATATGTGGGATTGAGGCAATGTCTTCCTTATATTTATCGGTTACTTCATTGTCAGGGTTAAGCATACCGACAATCTTGTCTTTTAAACCAAGCTCAATCAAGATTTCCGTTGATGAAAGGTTGTTTGTGATAACCTTTTCTGGTGCCTTTTTGAAGACTTGATCTAGCTCAGTTCCTTGATCGTCATAAGTTTTGACGGTCAAAGGATACTGGGTTTCTGAGTTAGTCTTTTTCACCGTTTCTTTTGCTGCTGATGACGATGATGTGCTGTTTTTATATGTAGAACTGCATGCTGTCAATGTGAGGACTGCTGCAGCGATTAATGCGATACCAAAAGTTTTCTTGTTCATAAGGCCTTCCTTTCCTAGGCTTATAAATACTGAATCATTGCCTGCTGGTCATCCGTCCAGGTAATACGACTCTGAACATCATAAACCGCCTGCAAGGATTGTGGGGTTACGGCATCCCTTGGGACACCTTGGGCAATAATCTCACCCCCTTTCATTAAGTAAATATAATCTGAAAAACGACAGGCCAATTGAATATCGTGGAGAACTGCGAGAACATTAATGCCGAGTTCCTTGACCAAGGCCAACATCTCCAACTGATACTTAATATCCAAATGGTTGGTAGGCTCATCCAATAAAAGAAGGTTGGGTTCCTGAGCCAAAGCACGCGCTAGGATAACTCTTTGTTTTTCGCCACCTGATAAGGACGAATAATAGCGTGTCTTCTTTTCAGACATGCCAACCTTGTCTAGGGCATCCTGGACGAGCAAGTGGTCCCGCTCCGATTCTTTTTGTAGAAAGGAAAGATGGGGCGTTCGGCCAAGCATGACAATTTCTTCCACCGTGCAATCAAATTGAAGGGTGTTAAACTGTGTCACAACGGCCATTTCTTTTGCAGTTTCCTTTAGACTTACCTGATCTAGGCTTTTTCCATCAAGTAAAATATGACCGCTATCTGGTTTCAACTGGCGGTAAATGGTTTTGAGCAAGGTTGATTTCCCACTCCCATTTGGTCCTAGTATGGTCTGGAATTGCCCACCTTCAACCTCTAGAGAGACACCGTTTAGGATTTTTTTCTCTCCAATCGAATAATGAATATCCTTACACTTTACATCCATAAGTCTAAACCACCTTCCTACGATTTTTAGTCACAATATAAATAAAGAAAGGTGCGCCAACCAAGGCTGTAAAGATACCGATAGGTAACTCCGCATTTTTAACGAGGATTCTAGCCAAGACATCTGCCCAAACCACAAATAAGGAACCTAGGAGAGTTGCTACTGGAAAAAGCTTACGATAATTAGTCCCGACTAAACTTCTGGCAATATGAGGGGTAATCAAGCCCACAAAGCCAATAATACCACAACTAGCAACCAAGACGGCTGTTATGATCGCAACGATGGCGATATAAAGATACCAATAGAGTTTAAGTGGGATCCCTAAAGTCAAAGCTGTTTCATCGCCCATCATCATGGCATTAAAAACACGATACTGTGTTGAGAAAAAGAGAAAGGCCAAACCAACCACTACTGCTGGAAGCATCAAATCTGACCAAGATGTTCCTGTCAATGAACCCATGGTCCAAAACTTAATTGTCATGACACTGTCCGCTGTCGCTCCAATAGAGATTATAAAATTGGCAAAGGCAATAAAGAGGGCATTAACAACCGTTCCAGATAAAATCAAGCCAGATGTGGTCACTCTCCCCTGCATAGAGGCAATAATTAGTACAAGAACCGTCGCTAAGATAGCACCCACAAAGGCACCCAAGCCTACTACAGTTTTAAGGCCTAAAATGATGGCAAAGGTTGCTCCAAAAGTTGCACCCGCCGAGATGCCTAAAATGTAGGGTTCGGCAATCGGATTATTGACGGTTGACTGCATGACACTCCCAGACATGGAAAGGCCTGCACCGACTACTAGCCCTAGGAGAACCCTCGGAACTCGCATATTCCAGATAATAGCTTCAAGTGGTTTGGCAATGCTTTGACTAGCAATCGGAAACCCCAATTTTCTGAGGATGACACCATAGGTATCACCTATATCTATAGTGACCGCTCCTAAGGACACTGCAACAAAAACTGACGCTACTACTAAAAATAGAAGCAAACAGAGCAGGCTTAGATAGCGGGAAAAAACAAGGTGTTTTGTTTTTTTAAAAGGCATTAGCACCTCCTTTCCACCTGTAATGTCAGAAAATTTTGACAATACATTTTCTAGTATAACATGCCTCAAAAAGAAGGGCAAGGTCATTTGAGTGGAAAAAAAGAGCAGTCTTGAACTACTCTTAAGATTTAACTTTCTCCACACTGCTACTAGCAATTCTCATGGCAAGAAGTATTATCAGCACCTTAATCACAAGGGATAACCAAAGGCTCTCAACTAATGACAGTTGCGATAAAGCATTGATCAACGCATGTGTCATCACACAAAGCCAAAGGCTTCTGGTCTTTGTATAAATAGCGGATAAGATGAAACAATTGCTTAATAAGCCTAGCAAAAATGGCAGTAAATGAACCGTGGCCATAGACCCATCAATATAAAAATAGAGTAAATGCCACAGTGACCAAGCTACAAAGGTACAAAGCGTGGACACTAGATAGGTCAACTTTTCTTGCAAAGTAGGCTGGAAAAAATAACGCCAACCAATTTCTTCGATTCCACCAAAGACGAGGGCTTTTACAAATAAAATTATGGGGAGATACCAAGTTGGAATAATCATTTCCCCACTAAAGACCTGTGGTAAAAAATCCAAACCTATAAAAATGAGGACTAAGAGATAGTTAAGAGGAGCTTGTTTGACTTGGAAAAAATCTCTGACAAGCTGTTTAAAACTGGAGTGATGATAGCGGATGCTAATAATTGCTCCCCAAATGGCTGAGGACAAGCCACCTAACATAAGGGTAAAGAGGCCAATTGGAGTCCCATAATCAACCCTAACTTCTCCTGCTCTTAAAATCAAGACAATGAGACTAGCTAATAAAATTTGTCCAAGGGTGCCCGCCAGATAAAGCAACAAGGCTTGTTTTCTATTCATATCTTGATTCCTTTTTCTACCCTATTAAAACTGTCGTCCCACCTTAACCTAGTCCATATCCACCCATTTGCCATTGTCCATGATAAAGGGTTTGGCTAGACCTGGTCCGGTATAGTCCTTGTACTTGGTTGTGAGATACTTGTAGCAATCTTTTTTGCTGGCAAATTTAATGGCTTGGTAGGGCTCTTCAAAGGTCAACTTTTCAACAAATAAGTAGCCATCCGTCGTAGGCACCAAGACTCCGACGTGACCGACAAAAAGGGAATCACCATCCAAATTATCGTGGACAACAACCGACAGCATGCGTGCCTTGTCATCAAAGGTGAACTGTTTGTAGTAATCCTCCATATGCTTGGCGTGAACCTTGACATCTTGGGTAGCTTCGGTCTTGACCCTTGAAAAAAGAATGTCAAAGTTTGCCTGGTCCTTGGCATTAAAGAGCTTGCCCTTGTCAATGGCGTCCTTGTCTTGGAAAAGGAGCTCAGTATCACTTTTGACTTGAGGAATCTTGATTTTGCCTTTCAGTAGCGTGTAGGTGTTGATACGGCAGTTGGTACCGATAAAGTCACCATGCTTGGCTGTCCACAGGCTACTGATTTTTTCCACATCATAGTCTGTTTTGGTAAATGGCGCAAAACTCCCAGAAAGACCAACAGAACCCACGGTGTCATTGTAATCAGTGACGAGATTGATAAAGTTATCCACACTCTCCTCGTCCAAATGTTTCGAGAGAATGGAACGCACCTCATTAAGACTGGCCTTGCTATTAAGGTTGGAGTAGCTTGGTTTTTCCTCCTTTTTGTGGATATGTGCAAAAACTGCTAAACCGACAAGTAGCAGGCTAGAGATAGATAAAAGAATTAGCGTCTGTTTTTTCAAAGTTTTCATAGGCGCCTCCTTGGCTTCATTATACCAGATTTTGACAGCTACTTATTCTCAGAATACTTTTCCACAAGAAAAAGCCTTGTTGCCAAGGCTTTAGATTGAAGATATTGGCTTTTACTAGTCTCCAAAAACTTTACTTGTCATTCACAATATTGGCAAAGGCTTCTTGGATGTCCTTATTATTGGTAGGGTACATATAATACATGTTCTCAGGATTCCCCTGATTTTGCATGGAAACTAGGACCACTGGTTGACCTTTATGGATGGTGAAATGGTAGAGAATCATGGCGGAACCTGAATACCCGTAGCTGTCTAAAATGATATAGTCGGCTGTCCCTGTACCATCGTCAGAAAAGGCAACGTCTACCTTTTGTTGGTTGGTCATTGGGGCATTTTGTTCTGTCTTTTCACCTACAATAATGCGGTTATTTTTAGCAAAAGACATGGCACCAAAGAAATCGTCACTTCCGTTAGGTGTTAGCCTTCTATAACTTTCTTGATTCATCTTGTGCCCAAACTCCACCATGTAACTTGCGAGCTTGGCAGCCTTGTCACTATTCCAAAGGGCTGTCGTATTGGTTGGGCTAGTCTGGCTGGACTGACTCTTGCTTTTCACTCTGTAATAAGACGTGTAAACCACCCCTGGCCCAGCAGACTCTGGAATTTGAACCAAACGATCTGTGTCTTTGACAGAATTGTCCGGAGACGGTGCTGCTTGATTGGCTGGCACAGGCACAAAAGGATTGACCCCATGCCCTGGACCATTGTCCGCAAAATAAAACATAGGCTGACCGTTGAAATCTTTAACGACAGTCTTGCCATCAGTACTTCCTGTCTCTTCAGACTTTGTGAGCCCTGACTTGGTAATGGTCACAACATGACTACCGTCAGAAACCCAGTCACCTTCGATGCTTGAAAAATCACCATTTCGAATAGCATCCACATCCATGGCAGGCGTTTTAGCTTCTGATGAGGCATTCTGACTTTGAGAACTAGAGTTTGAAGACGACTCAGAAGCTCTGGAACTCGATTGTTTAGACTTGTCTGAGGAAGACGTTTGACCAGTCTGACTGCTTGACGAAGAGACCGCAAGGGATGACGTTTGTTGAGCTTGTGAATGAAGGGAATGCCAAGCAAAAATGGCACTACCACCAAGAAGCGTCATACAAGAAACTGCAAGAACTGACGCTACGACCTTATGAGTCACAACATACTGACTTAAGGTTTGCCAAAAGCTCTTCTTAGATGCTAACAATAAGCTCTCTACTTCTACTCGATTGGCCAAGAGACTACCATTTTGTATCGCCTCGTCGACCTCTGTCAACTTTGGGCGACGTCCATAAATCTTTATAAAATAGGTTAACCATTCTTCTGCTTTCATCTCATCTCCTTTTTGAAGCGTAATAGTTTCATTGTAGCATAAATTAGGGATTCTAGTTGACTTGTAGAAAAGAAAAAACTGCAAGCAAGTAGCCGCAGTTTGTGTATAAACTTGGTTCTTATTTCTGAGTATTGCCAAGTTTTTTAAGATAAGTATAGCCCAGATAGAAAAAGAAAAGCGCTAAAAGAATAAAGAACCCCATGACGAGTTTGGTCCCACCTAATTGATAGGCAATGTAAACAAAAGTATTAACCTTGATCTGACCACCCGTTTTTTCCAATAGCGAAAGGCTCTGTGAGTAATAGTGACCAAGCCAAATAGCTCCTAGCCCTAATAACGGATAAATAATGACACCCAAGATAGGGTTCTTTTTTAACAAATTATCTAACATACATCCCCCAATTTTTTTAATGCTATAGTAATAGCTTACCAAAGAATGACTAGAAAAGCAAAGTGCCTCCCATTGCACAACAATCAAAAGGAACCGAGCCAAGAAGCTGGTTCCTTTGTAAATCTAAAAGACGACACGTGTTCCATGAACTTGCTCAAGACCAGGTATGGCAAGAAATTGGTCACGATTAGCCACGGAGATACCACCTCCTGCTAAAATATCCAACTGACCGTCTGCTAGCCCAACCAATTCTGCATAACGTTTCAAGCGTAAGTCTAGAGCAGTCTCAGGAGTTCCAGCACGGGTAAGAAGACGCATCACACCGTGATCCTTAAGCCACTGAATAGCACTAGGCTGAGCTACTTTAGGAATTTGGTCAAAGGCCATATGCATGGTGACCTCTAAGCCTCGACCAGTATCTAGCAAGGTCTTTAGAGCTTCTGTATCGAGTTGGTTTTCTGAAGTCAGAGCACCTAGTGCAAAGCCGTCAACACCCAACTCACGCGCACACTTGATATCTTCTAGCATGATAGCTAATTCCTGCTGGCTATAGACAAAGTCGCCCCCTCGTGGACGAATCATCACTATCACTTTAGCCTTATAATCCTTGGCAAACTCAACAGCCGCCTTTATGACACCATAAGAAGGTGTCGTGCCTCCAACAGCCAGATTATCACACAACTCCACGCGTTGAGCACCGGCTTGAAAAGCTTTTTCTAAGTAAGTCACATTCTCTGCACAAAATTCATACATTGGCATACTGAACCTCCAATTAGTTGTAGTAGCAAGGTGGTTACTACTTCTTCTTTTGTGGAAAAAGGGGAAGGCCGAGCTTGGCAATCTTTTCAACCGGGGTCTTCATGCCATCCTTGACCCATTTGAAAATTACTGAAACAATAGCCGAGCTCCAGAAGGAATTAAGGTAGCTACCGGCACCATTTGATGAGCTACCATTTCGTTTTTCCAAAAAATCATAGACCGCCTTGGTCAATACTTGCTCAAAATTATAATCAATAGCAAGACTGATGATTTTGGCTTCTTTTTTGACTTCCTTAAGAAGATAAACCCAGACTTGGTAAAGATCTGTCTTGAGATTATAGCCGTCCAAAGACTTGGTAATCTTTGCAATGCTAGACTCAAAAATAGACTTCAAAATCTCTTCCTTGGAACCATAATTGCGATAAAAGGCAGCACGGGATACACCTGCACGCTCAACCAGTTCCGATATGGTAATCTTTTTCAAGTCTTTTTTCTCCAACAATTGCAGGAGAGAAATTTCGATGGATTCTCGTGTAATTGCTTTGTTTTCTTGGTTAAATCGTTTGAGATTTTCCAAAGATTTCTCTGAGATTTTTCTTTCTGCCATAACATTCACTTTCTAACTGTCACACCTGATGAGATCTGCTTTAATAGCAATGCACTTCATGATAAAATTGTAAAAGAAGACAAATAACTTGTCAATGTACATTATGCAGATATGAGGTGTAACCTATGAAATGGAAAATTATTGCGGATTCAGGCTGTGACTACCGTTCTTTGGACAATCTGGCACCAGATACGGAGTTTGTCAGTGTTCCTTTGACTATCCAAGTGGGCGAGACCATTTACAGGGATGATGCCCAACTCAATATTGATCAAATGATGGAGGAAATGTATGCAACTACGACTGCTTCTAAGTCTGCCTGTCCGAGTCCTGATGATTATATGAAATCCTTTGAAGGAACGGACAATATAGTCGTCGTGACGATCACTGGAACCCTTTCTGGTAGCTACAATAGTGCTGAAATCGCTAAGAAAATTTATCTGGAAGAGTATCCTGATACTAAGATTCACGTGATTGATAGCCTGTCAGCTGGTGGCGAGGTCGACCTTATCGTTCGTAAACTCAATCACTTAGTCGCTGAAGGCCTTGATTTTGACCAAGTCGTTGATGGCATCACAGCTTATCAAGCCAAGACTAAGTTGCTCTTTGTTTTAGCCAAAGTTGATAATTTGGTGAAGAATGGTCGTCTAAGTAAACTAGTTGGCACCGTTGTTGGACTCCTCAATATCCGTATGGTCGGTGAAGCTAGTAAGACAGGTACTCTTGAATTGCTTCAAAAAGCCAGAGGTCAAAAGAAAGCCATCAAAGCTGCCTTTGATGAACTCCTCAAGGCTGGTTATGCTGGAGGCCACATTACGATTGCCCACCGCAACAATGAAAAATTTATCGAGCAATTCTCTGAATTGGTTCGTGAAAAATTTGCCCAAGCAAGCATCGAAGTCCTTCCTACTTCTGGACTCTGTAGCTTTTATGCTGAAGAAGGCGGACTCCTTATGGGGTATGAAATTTAAGACGACATTGAAAAGAGGCTGGACTACATGTTCGGTCTTTTAAAAATCAGATTATGCTATTTGATAATCAGCAGAATAGGATTATAAAACTAAAAATTCTTTCTTGACAAATCAACGTAATCGCTTTCATCACCCCCTTCATTTATGGTAAGATGGAAGTGACGCATTAGTGTCATATTCTTAAAAATTAAAATACCCTTATTAAACATGGAGACGCTTTATGAAACAGAAACATTCACATTTTCTAATCCCTGGAATCCTTCTTCTAGGGATCGTTTTGCGGGCCCCGTTCACAACCTTGTCTACGGTCTTATCAGACATTGCTTCTGGTCTAGGCGTTGAGGTCAGTTCTCTCGGTCTCTTGACAAGTCTCCCTCTCTTGACCTTTGCGATATTCTCACCTTTTGCGGCTAGCTGGGCCAAACGCTTTGGTATAGAAAGACTCTTCCTCGGTGTTTTAATTGTGATGACACTTGGTTCTGCTTTGCGTACCCTTAATCTCCCTCTTCTTTATGTGGGAACGCTGTTAGTCGGAGCTGGAATTGCCTTTATCAACGTCCTTCTCCCAAGCCTAATTCAGGCTAACGAGCCAAATCAGTTAGGATTCTTAACCACACTCTACATTACAGCCATGGGATTATCCACAGCCGTAGCTTCATCAGTTGCCGTTCCAATCACTAAGGCAACCTCATGGCAAGGCTTGGTCTGGGTATTGACAGCGGTCTGTGCCCTAGCTCTTGTGATTTGGCTCCCTAATGTCCGTCACAATCATTACTTAGAACAAGATACTTCTACCAGCGAAAATTCAGGCAGTTGGTATAAGAGTGGCAAAGTATGGGCCATCATGATTTTCGGTGGATTACAGTCACTCTTCTTCTATACCACTATCACTTGGCTTCCAACCATGGCTACACAAGCCGGTGTCGGCGAAGCCAATGCCGGAATTCTAGCTTCCGTTTTCACACTGACGAGTATTCCATTCTCTATGATTGTTCCTAGCCTAATCACGAAACTTTCTGATCGCAACCGCCATTTGATGCTAGTGACTACCGTCCTAGCAGGACTTATCGGAGTGGCTATGCTTCTAGTCAATACAGACAGCTTTGTGTATTGGTTGGTCCTTAACCTCTTAATCGGAAGTTCTGCTAGTGTCCTATTCCCTTACATGATGGTTTCCTTTTCAATGAAGGCTAGCACGCCTGAAAAAACAGCCCAACTATCAGGTTTAGCCCAAACCGGAGGCTATATCTTTGCAGCCCTTGGTCCAGTCTTGTTCGGTTCAAGCAAACAACTCTTTAACTCTTGGACCCCTGCTGTTTTAATTCTTCTTGTCTTGACCATAATCATGGGAATTGCCCTTTACAAAGTTGAAAAAACAGACCTTATTTTGTAAGAGAAAAACTAATAAAAGAAAATGCCCCACAAGTTGTAGCTTGTGGGGTGTTATTTTGCGTGCGGCGAATGAATGCAACTTTTAAATACAAAGGTCGAAGTATTCGTATTTGTCTTTCGACAAGTTCCCTTAACCACAGAACCCTATTTCTCTAGCCAAAAGAACGCTTGGTTTAACATCTCTTTTGCTTGTCCAATGATACACGGTCCATGAGAAATAATAATATTCTTAGGTTCCCATTTCTTTATTTTATGATAACTCTTCAATGCTTGTTTTTTACCAAATAAAAAGGTCATTCTTAAATCTCTTGGTGTTTTACCATTTGGATAGTGATTATCACCTATTTTTAACAGTAGCTTTTCAAAAATCGATAAATTTTCTGTTTCTATGTTTTCAATAAGATCCGTTAAAATTAGAGTTGAACTTTCAGTATGGAAAAAAACAACCTCTTTCACGTAAAAACTTCCCTCAAATGTTGTAAAACAAATTTCCTCGTTCCAATTGGCTTTCTCTAGTTCATGACCATAATATAAATTCATTCCCGATTTTCTGGCATGCTTTTGAACACCACTAGCTAGCCATACTTCTGCTTCCGGAAATAGTTCGTGCCACTCATTTATATAACTATAATGTAAGACATTGGGTGCAATAAGGTGTTTTACCTCACCTAATTGCTTGATTTCAAAAAGTAAATTATCACTAGGCTTAATCGGCGAATGCACCCAAAGACCACCATTCTGCAGACGGATAACTGTCATTCTAGTTGAAAAAGGCACTTTGAAGAGTTTGAAATTCATCAGTACTTCTTCCCCATCTACAATCCAGAGGTTATCTGCTATCTTTTTTAATGAATTGAGCGGACTATATTTTTTGACTTCCATGAAACTCTGCTTTCTAAATTAATAAAGTATAATCAATCGTTATTCTCCAAAAATGGTACCACCAAATCAATCCACTCTTGAGGCAGGTAAGCTGATAGATAGCCATGGTTATACCCCTTTGCTTCATACAGGATAGTGTTGGGATGTAGCTGCTGAAATAATTTCGCCGATGCTTTCACACAGTTTAATTCTTTTTCACCATAGATATACAGAACCTGGGCCTTGCTAGCAGAAATCGTCTCCTTCAGCTTGTAACGCCCCATATAGGTTTTGTAAATGGTCACCAATGTTTTGATAGGTGTCCTTGGCAGATCCTCTAAATAATATGCTTTTATCTCCTCTGGATAAGCCAGTTTAGGATAGAGTTTGTCCATCATGCTTAATTGAAGTTTGCAAGAGAATTTACTGAACATCAATTTACCAAATAGTGATACTAGAAAGATGCTGATTTTAGCTAACCTTGGTTGAGGAATACAGATGCTTCCATCTATGATGGCCTTCTCAGCTATCTCGCTGTCTAAGGATAAAAGTTCCATGGCAATTTGACCACCAAGAGAAACGCCACCGATCGCAAACAACTTTCCACCATAGTTTGCTTTGATATAGTTTAGGATCTCCAAAGCAGAATCTTCCGTAGAAACATAATCGAGTTGATACTCTTCACCATGGCCATTAAGTGTAGGTAAAATGACATGGTAATTATGAGACAGGAGACGAGCTTGTCTAAGATAATTCC
>NZ_LSIZ01000060.1:0-291 GCF_001556505.1 Streptococcus sp. CCH8-H5
CAGCACCACCTTTGCTAGCTGACCCGTCTAGCGGGTCTCTTTAAGATTACTTTCTTTTATTCTTCTCACCTGTAAACGGATCATACTCCTCAAACAGACTAAGCTGATCTGCTACCACGTCTTCTTGTAATTGATTACGAATATATTCTTCAATTCGCTTCTGATTTCGCCCAACCGTATCAACATAAAAGCCTCGACACCAAAATTTGCGATTCCCATATTTATACTTTAAATTTGCGTGTCGATCAAATATCATTAAGCTACTTTTGCCCTTTAAATATCCCATAAATG
>NZ_LSIZ01000061.1:0-9824 GCF_001556505.1 Streptococcus sp. CCH8-H5
AGTTGCTACAGACTTTTCTAAAAACAAAAAAATCCAGGACCTATGCCCTGGATTTAGGAGATTATGAAAAAGAAAAGTTTTAGGATGGTTTTAGTATATAAAGCAAAGCCTAAAGTTTTCTTAAAGTGGTAGAAATATTATGTCTTTCCTTTTTAATTCACTTTCTCAGTAGCCACACCGTTTTCATCGATGATATAAGTTTTGCCGTCTTTTTCGAGAGTGGTATTCGTCCACATAGCCCCACTGTCTTTGTCAAAGTAGTAAGTTTTACCATCAATGTCTACTAGGCTACCTTTGACTTGCTTACCATTTTTATCAAAGTAGAGTTGAACACCATCAATGGTTTGACGGCCTGTTAGGAGTTTGCCCTCTTTGTCGTAGTAGTACCAGTTCCAGAAATCATCGCGAACAAATTGGTTTTTAGCCGTAAATTCAGTCACTACTCCCTCATTATCAATTGTGTAGGTCTTATCATCGACTTTCAAAGTGTCGTTAGTAAGGATAATAGTGGTGTACATACCAGCATATCTTTCTGTTCGATATGATTTTGTTAGACGATAGCGCTTGCCATCGATTTCTTTCCATGTAGGCTTATCAACACTTTTTACCTCAGGTTGGAAGTAGTGAAGGTGACCATCAGAGCCTCGTTGGATGCCCTCGAGGAGGACACCGTTTTTATCAGTTCCATAGATTCCAGAGAAACTAGGCCCGCCCCAAAATGTTTTTTTTGAAAAAAGGGCTCCAAAATAGTTTTTTTCTATTTTACTATCTGTGACTAGATAAAGTTTGCTGTCATAACCTATGATACCATCAAGAACTTGACCCTTTAAAGCAAAGATATATTCTTTTCCATCGATAATTTGTTTACCAGTTAAGACTTCGCCGTTAGCATTGGTACGGTAGGTAGAAGTGTTTGCATGGAACATTGAAGGAGTTTCAACAATGCCATATTTGTTCTTGACCAATTGTCCTTGGTAATCAAAAAGATAAATCTTCCCATCAATTGTGACAGTATCATTTTTAGCCAAAAGTCCGTCAGGTTTGAAATAATAACGTTTACTGTCAATGGTATGCCATCCAATAAATGCAGCACCATCTTCGCCTAAGTAATTAGTATAAGTTGTATATTGAGGTTCTGTCCTATAGCCATTGAAAATTGAAGTGTGATGCCACTGATTCGTTAATAGAGAACCATCATTCTCATCGAATCGATAGTATTTTCCACCAATCTCTCGTTCTTGTCCTTTGACTTGTTTCCCATCTTTATCAAAATAAAGGATGACACCATCAACATTTTGCCAACCAGTCAATTTTTCACCGTTGGCAGTGTAGTAATACCAGTCTTGTTGGTTATCAGATTGGAAATGACCACCAGTCACGACCTGGGTTGGTAGTTGTGTTTTTTCGGTTAGGATGCCATCAGCATCTGCTAGATAAGTTTTACCGTCTACTTCAATGCTTGTATCAGTTACCTTACGACCGTTATCTTTATCGTAGTAGTAATCTTTGCCATCAATGGTTACCTTTTCACCTTTTGCCTGGATACCATTGTCATGGAAGTAGAGGTTGAAGCTGTCGATGGTTTGTGGGCCAGTTAGTTTGTGACCGTCACTGTCTAGATAATACCAGTTACCTTGATCATCTGAGGTGAACTTGCCACCTTGGGAAGGTGTTTCCTGTGAAGTAGTTGCGTTGTCGCTTGTTTCGGATGAGGTTTCAGTACTTTTATCTATAGTAGCTGTCTCAATTTTTTTATCAGTTTCGTTAGCAGGCTGTGTAGCAGTTGCTTCTGCAGGCTGACTGGCGACATTAGTAGATGTAGTGTCAGTTGAGACTGTATCACTAGAAGTATTTTCAACAGCCGTGCTCGCCGGAGCTACTTCGGTTCTTGTAATGAGGCTAGCACTTGTCTCAAGATTACTGTCAGAGACGACATTTTCAGGACTGTTAACAGCGGTCGTTTCAGGTTCGACCTCATCGGCTCCGACTTGACCAAGGCCAATCAGTGAAGCCCCGATAGCCAAACTTGAGGCAGCGATTGTAATCCAATGTTTCTTAACTTTATGAAGTTTGAAACGAACTTTGTTTTCCATAAATTTCCCCCTTATATGGTGACTTGGTAAATTCATGCTGTGACATATAAAACATCATGAACACCAAAAATTAATTTACGATTATATTTTAATCTTATTTTCTAATAACTTCAATAGAAAACGGATACAAAAATGCCATACTCTTATAAAAAGATGCTTATAGTTGTGATAGTTATAGCCTATAAAAGAGTTTTCCTAATTTATTTATTTTTTCGTCTATAGATATGATTGAAAGGGCAATTGTCCCCATACAGTTTGGGAAATAGAGTCTTTTTTTCAAAAATCATCCTGTGTAAAATAGAGGACATAAAAACATGAGAGGTGATTGCAATGACAAATCGTTACGACTTAAATAAAAATTTGGCACAGATGCTTAAGGGGGGCGTCATCATGGACGTTCAAAATCCTGAGCAAGCACGTATCGCTGAGGCGGCAGGAGCAGCTGCAGTTATGGCCTTGGAACGCATTCCGGCCGATATCCGTGCGGTGGGTGGTGTGTCACGTATGAGTGATCCTAAGATGATCAAGGAAATTCAGGACGCCGTTAGTATTCCAGTGATGGCTAAGGTGCGTATTGGTCATTTCGTTGAAGCACAGATTTTGCAGGCGATTGAGATTGATTATATCGACGAGAGTGAGGTTTTGACACCGGCTGATGACCTTATTCATGTGGATAAAACCCAGTTTGATGTGCCTTTCGTCTGTGGAGCTAAGGACCTCGGTGAGGCTCTTCGCCGTATCTCAGAAGGGGCATCAATGATTCGTACCAAGGGTGAACCTGGGACTGGTGATATTGTTCAGGCTGTTCACCACTTGCGACTCATGAATCAAGAGATTCGCCGTATTCAAAATCTTAGAGAAGATGAACTCTATATTACTGCTAAAGACTTGCAGGTGCCAATTGATTTGGTCCGTTATGTCCACGAACATGGCAAGTTGCCTGTTGTCAATTTTGCGGCAGGTGGTGTAGCGACACCAGCGGATGCTGCGCTTATGATGCAGCTGGGTGCTGAAGGTGTCTTTGTTGGTTCAGGGATTTTCAAGTCTGGAGATCCGAAAAAACGTGCGGAAGCTATCGTCAAAGCAGTAACTAACTACAATCGTCCCGATATTTTGGCGCAAGTGTCAGAAGATTTGGGAGAAGCCATGGTTGGTATCAACAAGGACGAAATTGACATCTTAATGGCAGAGCGAGGAAAATAGATGACAAAAATCGGAATACTGGCTTTGCAAGGTGCTTTTGCAGAACATGAGCAGGTCTTGAAAGCACTTGGGGTTGAAACGGTTCAAATCAGAAATCGACAGGATTGGGAAGCTCACGCTGATTTAGACGGGCTCATTCTACCAGGGGGAGAGTCGACAGTCATGGGAAAACTTTTGCATGATTTAGACTTGTTTGAGCCGATTAAGACGAAAATTGATGCTGGACTACCTGTATTTGGAACTTGTGCAGGTCTGATTTTGTTGGCCAAAACCATAGTGGGAGACCAAACAAAACATTTGGCAAATATGGATATCACTGTAGCCAGAAATGCTTATGGACGCCAATTGGGCAGTTTTGTCACAGATGCTGAATTTAAAGGAATAGGGGAGATCCCAATGGTCTTTATTCGTGGGCCGATTATTGAAGCTGTTGGACCAGAAGTGGATATTCTAGCACAAGTCAATGGGGCTATCGTGGCAGCTAGAGAAAAGCAGATGTTGGTGACCTCTTTTCATCCAGAATTAACGGGTGACGAAAGGGTACATGCTTATTTCCTAGATATGATTAATCAGGCAAAAGAAGAAAAGCAATGATTCAAATTTCATAAATTCATTTACTTCTCCTTCACGCAAAAAAATCCAGGACCTAAGCCCTGGATTTAGGAGATTATGAAAAAGAAAAGTTTTAGGATGGTTATAGTATATAAAGCAAAGCCTAAAGTTTTCTTAAAGTAGAAGAAAAAGTTTACATGTGATATGAAAAAGGAAGTCGATTTTGAACGACTTCCTTTTTAGCGATTCCTAAATCAAAGTAATTATGCGATATCAATAGTTGTTATTTGAATTATATTCTTATACTTCACCAGGGCCCATCAAATGTCCATTACCGTCAGCATCGAATTTGAAGGCACCAGTGTTTGTTCTAACAATGGTATTTTCAGCGCGTGCTCCATTCTTAGCATCGTAATAGTGGACAGTTCCGTCATCGTCAAATTTGAATTCACCTCTAAGTTGTCTACCGTTTTGGTCGAAGTAAACATGGATGCCGTTTAAGGTTTGAGGTCCTGTCAGTTTATCCCCTTTAGCATCAACATAGTAGTAGAAATCTTCACGATCTAAATCTTTACTTTCTCTTGGGTACTGTCCATCCTGATCTACGAGATCATTTCCAGGAATGGTAATAGTGAAGTGGAAGATGCGATCACCATCGAGATTTCGGTAATTCCAGTTGTAGACATGAACAAAGCTATCAGTGACGAGAGCACCAGAGTCTTTATCATAATAGTGTCCATCAGGGGCGAAGCGTCCCTTGACTTGTGCCCCATTAGGAAGGAAGTACAAGTGACTATTTCCAAAGGTTTGAGGTCCTGTTAATGGCTTACCATCAGCATCGAGATAATACCAGGCAGTAGTATAGACATTTTGATTGTTGATGTCATCACGACCAATATAAGTCAAGATTTCTTTAAAAGCATTGGTTACGAGAGCCCCAGAATCTTTGTCATAGTATTTACCATTTGGTGCAAAATGTCCCTTGACTTGTGTACCAGTGAAATCATCAAAGTAGACTTTAACACCATCGATAGTTTGTTCTCCCTTGAGTTTATCGCCTTTATCATTGACGTAAACCCAGTTGCCATCTTCAGTTTCAAGATAGCGTTTTGTTGCAAGTGCACCAGAGTTTTTATCGTAATAGCGACCATCCTCTGCAAAACGTCCTTTGACTTGTTTGCCATCCTTGTCAAAGTAGACTGGAATGTTGTCAACGAAGTTGAGACCGATGAGGTTTTTACCGTTTGCATCCTTGTAGTACCAGTTGCCTTCGTTATCACTATAATAGTGACCACCAAAAACTCGTGGTGCATTGTCTAGGGAGACAGTAGGTGTAGGAGTGACGGGGGTATCTATTTCTTCGCCAGGTTTCATCAAATGTCCATTACCATTTGCATCGAATTTGAAGGCACCAGTATTTGTTCTAACAATGGTATTTTCAGCACGTGCACCGTTTTTCGCATCGTAATAATGAACAGTACCATCTTCGTCAAATGCAAACTCACCTCTAAGTTGTCTACCATTTTGGTCGAAATAGACATGGATGCCGTTTAGGGTTTGAGGTCCTGTCAGTTTATCCCCCTTATCATCTACGTAATAGTAGAAATCTTCGCGATTCAAATCATTGCTAGAAAGTGGGTAATGACTCATATCCAAAAATTGGTTTTCACCGTTAGGTCCAACGACTGAATTATTAGGAATGGTGATGACAAAGTGATTCACATGATTTCCGTCTTGATTTTGATAATTCCAGTTGTAGACATGGACAAAGCTGTTAGTTACAAGCGCACCAGAGTCCTTATCATAGTAGTGTCCGTCAGGTGCAAAACGTCCTTTAACTTGTGCCCCATTAGGGAAGAAGTACATGTTTGTACCACCAAGATTTTGAGGACCTTTAAGTGGCCGTCCGTCGGCATCAAGGTAGTACCAATCAGTAGTATAAATGTTTTGACCGTTGATATCATCACGACCAATATAAGTTAAGAGTTCTTTAAAGGCCTTGGTTACGAGAGCACCAGAATCTTTGTCATAGTATCTGCCATCCTCTGCAAAGCCACCTTTGATTTGAATACCGTCTTGACTAAAATAAACAGGAACATTATCTACATAGTTCAGCCCGACAAGATTTTTGCCATTTGCATCCTTGTAATACCAGTTACCATTATCATCACTATAATAATGTCCACCAGAAATATGAGGTGCATTTTCAAGTGTTACGGAAGGTGTGACTAGCTTTTCATTTTCATCGATTGGGGCAGGTTGTTCACTGTTTTTTGTAGGTGTTTTTGTTTCTTCGATAGGAATAGGTTCATTGACTTTTTCTACCGAAGTTTTTGTAGTAGAGGCTTCTGAAGTTGCCGTTTTGATAGGTATAGTTTTATTTGCCTGATTATCTTGATTGCTATTTCCTTGTTCAGAAGTGATTTCTACAGGTGATTCGCTTGCTAATTCAGATGATGCGACTTCACTGCTAGGAGCTTCACTAAGAACCGTACTTGTACTAGTAGGTAGCTCAGTATTAGTTGAGATAGGATTTGTAGTAGGTGCTTTGATCTCAACATTAGTTACTACAATTTCTTGTGCAGGTGCAAGAATTTCAGTTGGTTGACTAGAAGTTTCAGGTATTTTTACTTCATCCGCAAATGTAGGGCGTGCGACTAAAGTAAAAGTAGCTAGAGCAGTTGCGCAGGAAAGTGCTACGACGTGTTTCTTGGACATTTGCCAATGATAATTCATTTCAGTATTCATAATAGACTCCCTTCAAAAATGAACACCGATGTTTAGGTGTGTAACATAAAGGAGCTAGGCCGTCAGAAAAATATTAAAAGTGAGAAAATCTGTTAAAACGACTGAGCCCCATATCTAAATCTCTCAGGGTATGGCCATAAGACGATTTTATAGGCGAGCACGTCAAATGTGTGCAAGGAGAATATGCTTATGCTGTGTAATTTATATCTAGAAACAAGTGATTTTACTTATTTATCCTAATACTTTTATTTCTCTCCTTTCGTTTAATTATTGAATCCAACCTATGGCATGTGTCTTCAAATACAAAAAACTAGAGCTCTTAGTTTGAAGCATTCTCTCTAAAGCTCTAGTTTTATATTATAGACTGATGTGTGTATGAAAAGAGCCTTAGATTATCATGCCAAAGTGCCTAAGGACCAGTTTTCATGCATAAAAAATTATTTTGACGTTAGAAGTCTAAAGCCAAGTTCCTAATCCTAATCCCCTGTAGTACACTTTCAACGTTTTTAGTAAAACGCTTACATGTTCACCTATCTTTATTATAATACTTTTTTTATGACAAACAAGTTTTTTTACAAGATAATCGTAATTGTTTTAGAATTGTTCATAATTGGGTTCTATTTGTATGACATTTATTGATGATATGAAAAAGGAAGTTGACAGTTGGTCGACTTCCTTTTGTGTTGGGTAATTGTTCATAGTCACTTGTAAATGACTATCGAAGGATATGGCCAACCCCGTCATTATCGAAGTAATAAGTAACGTGATTGATTGTCAAGGTTACATTATCAGCACGATTACCAGAGCCAGGAAGATAATAGTAAGTCTTACCACCTAAAATGATGAGTTTATCTTTAGCTTGTATACCCTTATATTGTCCGTAATCATCATCGTAGAAGTAGACATGCTTTCCATCGATGACTCTTCTACCAGTCAGAATATTTCCCTTACTATTTGCATAATACCAGTTATTCTTATGTTCGAAGTATTTTCCGGTTACAAGGGCACCAGTCTCTTTGTCATAATAATGATCACCACGGTATGGATAATTAAACTCACCTTTCACTTTTTCGCCGTATCTAAAGTAGTACTGAATTCCGTCCAAATATTTAGTACCGTGAAACTTCTTTCCTTTTTCATCAACATAAAACTCTTTGCCGCCATCCTCAACCAATCTATCTGTTACTAAAGCACCGTTATCTTTATCGTAATAGTGATTATCAGGAGCAAAATGGCCTTTGTATTGGACACCATTGGTGCCGAAATAAACGTTGACGTTATCAATGGTGTGGGCACCAAGGAGGAGGTAACCCTTGTCATTGACATAGTACCAGTTACCTTCGGAATCACTGATATAGCGGTTTCGTTCAGTTGATTGACTTTTAATGCTGAGGACACCAGATTGGTCTGCCACATAGGTCTTACCATCGAAATCAAAAGTTGTATCTTTGACTTTTCGACCGTTATCTTTATCAAAATAGTAAACCCTTCCATCGATATCAACGAGCTCTCCCTTAGCTTGTCTATGAGTTCCTAAATGGAAATACATGTCGTAGCCATCAATAGTTGCAGGGCCAACGACAGGAAATCCATATTCATTATAGTAACGCCAGTATCCATCTTTATCTTGGACAAAATAAGCAGTCTTTTGTCGAAGGTCCTTAAAATCACTAGAAATGAATTTACCAACCCCATCATTATCAAATTCATAGATATTTGGAAATTCTCTCGTAATATAGTGTGTAGGAATATTCAATCGTTTATTTCTAGCAATAGTTCCATCATTGTAGAAGTAATAGTTATTGAAAAATCTGTGCACGACCATATTTCCATCATCTTGGAAAAAGTACTTATTACCATTGATGGTTTGCCATCCTGTGACTGGTAGGCCATCGGCACCAAGATAATACCGTTCGAGTTCAGGATGTTCATTGTTATCATAATTTGCATAAGGAGCAAAGTCAAATCTTACTTCTTTAGCATAGTTTTCTTCAGGAATGAATCGTCCAGCTTTGAAGGTGACGAGGCGGTTCGCCACAAGGGCGCCGTTATCTGGGTCGTAAAAATAGGATTTACCATTGACCTTACGGCGTTCCCCCTTGACCTGTCTACCATTTGAATCAAAGTAATAGGTCAAACCATCAATAGTTTGTGGTCCAGTCATAAGTTTTCCATCTTTATCCATATAGTACCAGTGACCACCATTATCTTGTAGAAAAGCGGGATGGTTATTTGCCACTGTAACGATACCATTAGGATCAATATTGAGTTTGAAATCACCGTTGTTGAGATGTGTGTCTTTAACTAATTGTCCTGCATTTTCTTTGCCAGCATCTCCAAACAGATAGAGCTTGTCACCAACCACGTTCAAGCCGTAGCTAAGTTGGCCGTTTCTATCAGGATTAAAGTAATAGGTTTGTCCTTTGATATCTTGTAAGCCAGAAACTCGCACGCCATCGCTACCTAGATAGTAAGTTTGACCATTTTCTTCAACAAATTCATCATGGAGCATACGTGCACTATCTGTAAAGTAATAGAGTTTTCCATCAATGGTTTCGAAACCAGGATGTTCTCGCTCTTTTTTGAAATAATAGCGTTCTCCATTAATATCTTGCCATCCCATAAGCTTATTACCGTTGTTATCGTAGTAATAAGTTACGTAATAAGGATGTCTTGTGGTAATAAGACTACCTAAATAGTTTTCTGTTTCAATGCGTTCTTCTTTTTCGGTAACAAATCCATTCCTTTTTTCAGTAAAGGCAGAACGGTCAGTTCCTCTTGTGGTATTTTCGATTGGGATATCACCGACAGGTGACGCATTCTCAGCTGTAACACTCTCACTAGTCGTTGCAATTACCTCAGAATGTGCAGTTTCAGAATGCGCTACTTCCGAACTAGCTGTACTTGTCACTTCAGAGCTTGGTTTTTCAGAGACTGTTTCTGTTGAAGGAACTTCTAAGGTAGCTACTGGTGCTTCTGATACTGTAGCAGTCTCGCTAGAAGGGGTAGCAGGTGTATTTTCTGTAGGTTTAGCTGTGGCTTCACTAGTCGCTGGAGCCTCAACGTCAATAGCGCCTTCTTTGATGATGGTTTCAACAGTCGCTTCATTAACAGGGGTAGACTGTTCTTCAGCTGAAGCATAGTTAAGGCCAGCAAAACTCAATCCCAAAGCCAGTCCTGTCACTGCAATAGTTACCCAATGTTTTTTAACTTTGTGAAGTTTAAAAT
>NZ_LSIZ01000062.1:0-368 GCF_001556505.1 Streptococcus sp. CCH8-H5
ACCAACGCATGAGGGAGTCAAAGTCCCTTGCCTTACCGCTTGGCTATACCCCAAATATATAGGCGAATGAGGGGAATCGAACCCCCGAATGTCAGAGCCACAATCTGATGTGTTAACCACTTCACCACATTCGCCACTTTACTAACACGGGCAGTAGGAATTGAACCCACACTGAAGGTTTTGGAGACCTTAGTTCTACCTTTAAACTATGCCCGTAACTATGGAAGGGGAGGGATTCGAACCCTCGAACCCGAAGGAGCGGATTTACAGTCCGCCGCGTTTAGCCTCTTCGCTACCCTTCCAAAATATAAACAAATGGCGCGAGACGGAATCGAACCGCCGACACATGGAGCTTCAATCCATTGCTC
>NZ_LSIZ01000063.1:0-3051 GCF_001556505.1 Streptococcus sp. CCH8-H5
TTCTTGAACATAAATTGGCTTACGGTTTAAAACGAATTGTGACGAAGCTAGTTTCTCTGCATAAATCTTATCGGTTTTCCGAACTCGTAATCCATCAAGTTGCTTCTTAGCTTCCAAAGGATTAAGACATGTATAGTCATAGCTGTTTTCTTCTAGAAAAGCTTGGAGTCGGCGAGAGTAGATACCAGTAGCTTCGAAAATAATTTCAGGGTTGCTCACGGTCTTTAGATCCTTCAGTAGATGAGAAAATCCGATAATGTCATTAGGCATAGTATATCCATGAACCCTTTCACCATCCACAAGAATAGCGACTTCTGAGCTTGCTTTACTCACATCAATTCCAAAAACTACTCGCATGATATTACCTCTTAGTCTTGAATGATTCCTTGCTTTAGTGATGCCATTTTCAATACTCGACGTTTTTCGTCCCACATACTTTGATAACATTCTTCCTAAAACAGGTGTCTTGTCAGTTTTAGTTACGACGTCTAGCGCCAAAGGACTCATCGACTTAACAAGACACCTCTACTTTAACATAACGAAAAAGTAGTGAGTATTTTCTCCCATCGGAGATTTCCTCACTACTAATCTTAGTATGTTTTATTTGTTATGATAGGGAGATAATACTAACTCAGGTAATTCGTTCATTTATTTTTTATCTTTCTCTTTAAATAGTTTTAGAGTGTTTCTTAAATATAAACTAAAACTTTTGAAATTGTTATGTAATTATGACTTTTCAAAATTGTATTGCAAGTAGTAACAAGTTTCTCACTATATAATAAGACTTTTTAATCTGGTACATGTAATAAATATTTTTTTTAAGTAAAATAATTTATTTATCAAGTATTTTATAGTTTTATTTTTCATTCTGTTGTCAAATCAATATTTTTAATATATTAAATGTTATTTTATCTTTTTTACAAATCAACAAATTCTGTATTAATTAATTTTTATATTGATAAAAATTTTGAAAGAAAGAAGTTTGATTTTCTAATATTTTTTATATATCGAAAAAAACGGCACTAATAAAATAAGTGAAACATTATAAAATAAATGTTTTGAGCTTTAATTGTATAAGTTTAATTATTTTCCATAATTTTCATTTTGAGTGAGAATCTCTCGATTATTAGAAATGTTATGTTATAATGTGATAAAGATTTCTATCAATGGGGTAAAGGTAGAATGGGGCAAATATGTTTTTCAGACGAAAAGCAGGTAAATATCGCGAAGCAGATCGCGTAACTCGTTTCAAACTTATCAAATCAGGAAAAAACTGGCTTCGTGCAGCAACTGCTAACTTTGGACTTTTCAAAGTTGTTAAAGGAAGTGCAGATGCGCCGTCTGTTTCAGCGCAAAGTGTTGAGGAAAAAACACCGGTTCTCTCAGGTCAAGCATTACTAAAAGGAATTGCGGCTGCGGGTGCATTGGCCGGAGGTGCAGTTGCGACTTACACTGCTCAAGCCGAGGAGATGACAAGCCCTGCTTTGGAGAGACAGCTAACTGCTAATCAAGACGTGACAGCTAACTCTGACTCAGTTGTATTGAGTACAGCGTCTGTCTCTGAAGCTTCTGTGGTAGCGTCAACAAGTCAAGAGTCTACAAGTTCTTCAGTTGACACCCAAGCAAGCACAGATGCATCTGTATCATTATCACAATCAGTGTCACAATCTGTATCCCAATCGGTATCAGCTGAATTGTCACAAGCTATCTCAGAATCAGCATCTCTAAGCAAGGAATACTCAACCTCTGAGAGCCAGTCTCACACTGAAAATGTTAGTGGTTCAAACTCAGAATCTGCTTCTGATTCAGCAACTTCAACAAGTTCAACTGCCTCTGAAAAGGCGCTTCAAGAAGATGAAAAAACTATCTTGGATCAAAACGTTTCAGAAGCAGAATTGCTGTTAAATATTGCTAAAAATTACCAAGCAAAATTAACAGATACAGCTGCGAAAGCTGAAATCCAAACAGCTATTGCGTCAGTTCAGGAAGAAGTTGCCAAATCAACAACCTTGCTTGCTGCATCAGCAACAAACGCTGCTTATGCTGAACAACGTGAGCGCCTTGGAAGTGCCGTTGAGGGTATGCTAACCAAGATTACAAATGCAGGTTTCAACGGGAATTCTACAGTTAGTGGTAGCCCGGCAATTATTTCAAATCTTAATTTAGCGAAGGGTGAAACTAAGGTTTATATTGGAAATGGGACAGATACGGTTTATAATGTCCCAATCTATTATAAATTGACAGTGAAAAACGATGGAAAGAAACTCACATTTGTCTATAATATTTCATATGATAATCCAGCAACCTCGACAATCGAGAAACATACAAAAATAGGATATAACCACACACTATATAATACTGGAACAGGTGCGAATTCGACACAACCAATGTTTACACTTGGGAAAGGTTTGGGTACACCATCAAGTGTAACAAGTTATCTTACCGATTCTTCAGGGGCTAGATTTACAAATAACAATAGGCTTAGAGATAATACTACTCCTATTGATGCCAAGAATCCTGGATATACATGGGCAAATGGTGCACAACTAACCGGCTACTTTGCAAGACAAGGCTATGGATTAACCTCAACGTGGACTGTTCCTATCAATGGTGAAGATACTTCCTTTACCTTTACACCTTATGTAGGTGCGGACGATGATCCTACTTTTACTAACTATTTAAATGGTAAAATTGTTGAATCAGATACTACTAGTCAATCCCGTAGTCTCTCACAAAGTTTATCTATTGTTCAGTCCACGGTAGTTTCAAATTCTGTCTCTAAGAGTCAGGCTACTTCGAAGTCAGTTTCGCAATCTCTTTCGACAGTGGCCTCAGAATCGATTAGAAAGTCAAATGAAACTAGCAGATCTTTATCCACTAGCGAATCATTGCGGACAAGCTTATCCCAGAGTCAATCTACAAGTCATCGAATATCACAGTCGGTGAGTACAAGTTCTTCATTGAGTGCATTTAATTCGCAAAGTTTATCAAGCTCAATAAGTCAATCTTTATCGACGAGTGCAAGTAGATCTGCTAGCGCCTCAGCTCGAA
>NZ_LSIZ01000064.1:0-71219 GCF_001556505.1 Streptococcus sp. CCH8-H5
CTAAAGTGTTATATTAGATAAGGTTTCCCGACCACTAACTAATATACAAAAGGAGAACCCCTGATGAGACAGGATAATAATAGTTTAGTACATACTACATGGAATTGTAAGTATCATATTGTGTTCGCGCCCAAATATCGATGTCAGATAATTTATGGAAAATACAAAGCAAGTATAGGTCAAATCTTACGATTATTATGTGAAAGAAAAGGTGTTGAAATTCATGAAGCGGAAGCTTGCCCAGATCATATTCACATGTTAGTGAGTATACCACCGAAGCTAAGTATTTCCTCATTTATAGGATATTTAAAGGGCAAAATTAGCTTAATGATATTTGATCGACACGCTAATTTAAAGTATAAATATGGAAATCGCAAAATTTGGTGTCGAGGCTTTTAACCGATTTGTCAGTTCCTCGTCACATGGATAGTTTTGAATGTTCTCATAAATCTTGTTTTTCAAAGGTAATCAAGCCCAAAGCTGTAAATGCTAGGATAAATCCTACTGCCACGATTGCAGTATTTTGAATGATAGTTTTATCTGCAGTCATGCCGTAACTAAAGTTGAGTGTCAAGTATTTCAAAATTTCTATTTTAGGGAAGATTGCTGCTGGTACGGTTAAAGCTACTAAACCAAGGGTGTAAGTCACAAAGGTTGTCACGATAGAATGTGTGAGGTAGAGGGCAACCGTGGTCAGACTTACCCAAGCTAGATTACACAAGAATTGGAGAAGGAAAGTTAAGGCAAAGTTTCTAACAAAGTGATCAGGTACAGTTCCAAGACCGTGGCAAAGAGTACCTAGAACAAAGGCAAGGCCGTAAGACAGGAGGAGTTGTCCTAAAGTGATAGCTACAATGACGGTTGCCTTGGCGAAGAAGAACCCGCTCCGTGAAATGCCAGAGGTGAGATTATTCTTGTACAATTTTTGTGCTAAATCAACACCCAAAATGATAGAGACCACAATTAAAGTGAAGAGGACTGTCATGGAGATACTACTAGAGTAATTAATCAGTGATCCGACACCAGTCCACGAAGAGGCGCTTTTAACGGCTTGTTTTGCCCCAGTTTCTACGCCTACATGCCCTGTGCCTCCCAATAGGACACCAGAAATAATGTTTAGGGCTAGGATAATTTCAGAAATCCAAAATCCTTTAGAACGGAAGAGTCGATAGAAATCGGCGTGAATAGTGTGTAACATGGCTCTACCTCCTTTCTGAATCTACTAGTTGTGTGAAGTAGTTTTCTAAGTCTTGACGTTTGTAGTAAATTTCATCGATGTCAACTTCTTGTTTAACCAGCTCTTTGACAATTGCCTTTATAACATGGGATTTGTCAAAAATATGAATTTCATTGTCGCTGTTAACCACTTTGAAGTGTTGATGGAGTTGGTCTTGGAGAATGCGACTAGCTAGGGCTAATTGGTTAGTTTTAAGAACGATATAGTCTTCGCTGAGATGTTCGAATTCGTCCTTAGTGATTTCACGGATGATGTGACCGTGATCAATAATGCCAAAGCGGGTTGAAACTTGATAGAGTTCAGACAAGATATGGCTAGAGATGAGAACTGTCATACCTTGCTCTTCGCTCAATTTTTTAATCATTTGGCGGAATTCTTTGATAGCAACTGGGTCGAGACCATTAATCGGTTCATCTAAAATAAGTAGGTCTGGTTTTGCAATCAGTGCAATAGCGATACCTAGACGTTGCTTCATACCCAGTGAGAAACTACGAAATTTTTTCTTACCAGTGTGTCCAAGTCCAACTGTATCAAGAATTTCATCAATGACCTTGTCAGGATTTGGAACGTGATGAATCTTGCAGTAGTAACGTAGGTTTTGATGTGCATTGAGATGATTCAGGGCAACTGGTGTTTCAATCACAGAACCAACACGTTTCAGTGCGTGAGTCCACTCTGATTTGGAGGTAGAGTGGAAGAGGGAAACACTGCCTTGGCTAGGGCGGGTGAGTTTAGTGATGACTTTAATCAGTGTTGTCTTACCTGCCCCGTTTCTTCCGATAAGGCCATAGACCTCACCCTTTTCTAAGGTCAGGTTTACATTGTCGAGTGCTAGGTGTTGGCCGTAACGTTTAGTCAGATGTCGGACCTCAAGTACCTTTTTCATGATAAGCCTCCTTTCGCTTATTTGATACCGCTTTCTTTTCATCTTTATTGTAGTATAAAGTCATTAAATAAACATCAAGAAATTCTCAAATATTTCTTAAATTTTTCAAGAAATCATGAAAATGACGGGGATTAAAGTTTGATAGTGTGTGCTTTTACCCACGATTAAGGTAAGGCCTCTCTCTTTGTGCTATAATGAAGAAAAACGTTGAATGTAAAGTTTATTTTGCCTTTTACTAGGAGTCTTTTATGACAAACTATTTGGTCCAGAGGTTTCTCTGGTTTCGTGAGCGAGGCTTCGTCCAAATTACGCAGAAAACCTTGGTTTCGCTCTTTCCCTTTTTCCTATTTTCAGGAATTATTCGGGTGATTTCACTATCTGTCTTTTCGGAGCTTGGTTATATTAACCAATTGTTTTCAGTTTCTGACTGGTTACCGGCCATTAAGATAACTGGGCAGGTGCTCATTAATCTTTCCAACTTTCTTGGTGGCTTAGCCGGACCCTTATCAACCTACTTTGCAGGAAAATACACAGCCGGTCACTATGGTAGAAGTACTGGTACAGCTGGTGTGACATCCCTTTTGGTTAGCTTAATTATAGGATCGCAGGAGCTGTTGCTGTCACCGCTAAACGATGGTGTTTTGACTCGCATCAATTTACCGGCTTCATTCAACATTATGTTGGCTATCTTTGTTGGCTATCTGGTTGGCCAGATTTTTCGCTTTTCAAGAGCTAGTGATGATCAGATTGTGGACAAGGACTATATTTATCAACCAAAGACCGTCCGTCCCATTTTTTTGTCACTCATTTTAGCTATTGGACTTAACATTCTCTTTGTGATTGGAGACCAAGATAATGTTTTTCTTACGATTAGGCAGGTTACCTCTACCTTTACTGTAACTGATAATCACCTGTTCTCAACCTTTATGATGGGACTTTTGAACACTTTTTCTGCTTGGATTGGAAATAGTCAGGCTTTTGCCCTAAATTCAATTGCCGAGGATAGTTTTGCCTTGGAAAATTTGACCTATGCTGTTTCCCATCATACGACGACTGGGCTTCCCCACCTTTACACACTAACGAATCTTTATCATAGTTATGGCCTGGTTGCTGGCATTGGCTCAGGGCTAGCCCTCTTGGTGGCTCTGCTTTTAGCATCAACCAGTTATAAGGATAAGAAGGTGAGTCTTCTAAGTGTCTTTCCTAGTCTCTTTAACAATGGGGCTCCATTTATGGTGGGGATACCAGTCTTGCTTAATTTAGTTTATCTGGTTCCTTTCCTACTGGCACCTATGATCAATATGGGCATTGCTGCGGTGGCCTTGACTATTCATCTTATGCCAGCTGCGGTTTATCCGGTTCCAGATGGTACACCAAGTCTTCTTTTCGCCTTTATCGGAACTGGGGGTAGTTTACGAGCTCTTGCTGTTAGTCTGCTCTGTTTTTCAGTCGACATTGTTGTCTTTATTCCATTTGTGCGTCTGTCTAATAAAGTACAACACGGTCTAAAAGAGGAAGGAGAGAGCATTGAAACTAAATAAAAAAACTAAGTTGGTCTTTATCCTTGTTGCTTTCTTTCTCATTGGGTTAGCCGTCCCATCCTATAGTTGGACTAGGAAAAATGTCAAGGAAATAGAGACTTTCTATAATTCAAAATTATCTCCCATTATCATGATTCCAGGGAGCTCCGCTACGGAAAATAGATTCGACGGCCTAGTACGTAAACTCAATCAAGACCGTCGTGGTGTCAAGCATAGCCTTCTCAAAGTCAAGGTCTGGAACAATGGACGGATTACCTTTGAGGGTAAAATCAAGGATAAGGATAACGAGCCAGTCATTGTTATTGGATTTGAGAATAACAAAGATGGCTATTACAATATCAAGAAACAAACCAAGATGATGAATCAGGCATTTGAAGCCTTGCAGAATAAATACAATTTCAATAATTTTAAAGGGTTGGGGCATTCAAATGGTGGCTTGATTTATACGGCTTTTATTGAAAATTATCTTAGCGACTACGATGTCAAGATAAATTCTTTGATGACTATCGGAACGCCCTATAATTTCACTGAAACCAATATTAAAAATAAATCGGTCATGCTAGCAGATTTTATTGCTGCTAAGGAGAATATTCCGTCTACCCTACATGTCTATTCGGTAGCGGGAACCATCACCTATGATTCGGACGAATTGGTTCCCGATGCTAGTGTGTCCGCTGGGAAATATATCTATCAGAATCAGGCAAAAAGTTATACTGAAATCACTGTTACAGGTGAAGATGCCCAACACTCGGATTTACCAACCAATGATGAAGTAGTGGAACTAATCAAACAACATATCGAAGGACAAGGTGTTCGTAAGAAGCAAAAGACCAATCTAGAACCTCAATAGGCTAGAATACTATGTATTATTAGTCTAGTTAGTTATTATCAAATACAAAAGAATAGAGTCTACGATGGCTCTATTTTTTTAGTGTAAGACTAACTCTATAAGTTGTTGTAACTCCTTGTTTTACAACGTTGGTTTTGTTATAATTGATTTAAAAGAAAAAGATGAATGAGAGGTTCTGATATGCAAATACCAAGTCGCTTTACCATTGCTGTTCATATTTTGACCCTTATAGCACAAAATAAGGGAAATGAAACTAAGCTAACCAGTGATTTAATGGCAGGTAGTGTGGGGGTTAATCCAGTTATTATCCGCAAAACCTTGTCGCAACTGAAGAAAGCAGACTTGATTTCAGTTCAAAGGGGAAGCGGAGGAGCCACATTAGTCAAGGCACCAGAGGAGATTAACCTTTTGCAGGTTTATCGTGCGGTGGATAGCATCGGTCCAAGTGGCAAACTCTTTAGTTTTCATGACAATCCTAATCCAGCGTGTCCAGTAGGACGTAATATCCATGGGATTTTGGATCAGAGCCTAGAAGACGTTCAAATGGCAATGGAAAAGGAACTCGAAAAGAAAACTTTGACTGGTATTTTAAAGGATGCTAAGGCCAACTGGAAAGAAGCTGGAGCTTGATTTTTAGATTTTAAACTATAAGAAATCGAAAGTTTTTCGGTTTCTTTTTTAATTCCCAAGTTGTAATGATTGACGTGACAATATAAAAAGTTATAATGTAATTCATATAATTACAACACAGGAGAAAATCATATGACATACGACTACAATAGTAAGATTTACCTCGCTTAGGCGGTACTCAATGTGAAGGACTTGGCACGTCAGACAGCCTTTTATACACAGGTTATAGGACTTGAAATCCTATCTCAAACTGCAACAGAAGTTGTTTTGGGTGCTGGAAACAAGCCACTAGTTCACTTGATTGAAACCAATCGTGAGGAAGCGGTCAAGTCTAGTTATGGTCTCTACCATATGGCAATTTTGTTGCCATCTCGCGAGGATCTGGCTGATGTTTTCAAACATATTGCTGAGCTAGATTATCCATTTGTCGGTGCAGCTGACCACGGTTATAGTGAAGCCCTTTATTTGGAAGACCTTGAAGGTAATGGTATTGAGCTCTATAGAGACAAGCCTGTTGCTGAATGGGATATTCGTGAGGATGGTCGCATCGTTGGTGTAACAGAAGAACTATCAGCTCAAGAAATTTACGAGATGGGACGCAAGGTTGAGCCATTTGTGATAGCTAAGGATACTCGTATGGGGCATATTCATTTATCGGTCAAAGATAGTCAGCTAGCAACGGCTTTCTATCAGGATGTTTTGGAGCTGGTAGATAAGTTTACCATTTCAAGTGCTAGTTGGATTGCTTCAGGTGATTACCATCACCACTTGGCTGTCAATGAATGGGGTGGCAAAAACTTAGCCAAACGTGAAAAAGGGATGATTGGTCTTGCCTACTACGTCCTTGAAGTAGAAGACAAAGAAGATTTGATTACCATAGCAGAACGTGCTAAGAATCGTGGAGCAGAGGTCAAATGGTTATCTTCTAATGCGTTAATCTTCGAGGATAATGATGGTATTTTGACACGAGTGAGAAAAAAATATTAATAATTAGTGATTTTTAAGTCGTAACTATTGACATTACATTTGAAAGGTCTATAATGGTTATTGTAATCAAAGTTATTACAAATAAACTTAACAATTTTAACAATTAACATTCATCACAAAGAAAGAGGGAATAACTATGACCTACTTTACAGACTTACAAACAAAGCGCCGTTCTATCTACGCATTAGGAAAAGACCTTGAGCTCTCTAACCAAGAATTGATTGAAACCGTTCAAGGGGCTGTTCTTAACACACCGACAGCCTTTAACTCACAAACATCACGTGTGGTGATTTTGCTGGATGAAGAATCAGATGCTTTCTGGAATGAAATCGCTTATTCAGAGCTTGAAAAAGTAACGCCAGCAGAAGCTTTTGAGGCAACAAAAGAACGTTTGGCAGGTTTTGCCCAAGCTAAGGGAACAATCCTCTTCTACGAAGATCAAGATGTAGTGAAAGGCCTTCAAGAGCAATTCCTACTTTACGCTGAAAACTTCCCAATTTGGTCAGAGCAAGGTCATGGAATCGCCCTTTATGCGACATGGTTGGCTTTGGCTGAGAAGAATATCGGTATGAACGTACAACACTACAACCCACTTGTTGATGCTCAATTGGCTGAAAAATATGACATTCCAGCTAACTGGAAACTCCGTGCCCAAGCACCATTTGGTCAAATCGTTGCACCAGCAGGAGATAAAGACATCCAAACAGAAGGTCGTTTCAAAGTTTTTGGCGACAAATAATCACTTTAATTTAGTCAGTCAGCTTGCAAGTAGGCTACATACTGACTGAACAAAATCATAATGATAAGACAAAAAAATTAGCAAGATTGAGAAATCTTGTTATTTTTTTATCTTAAAAATAGTAATACCCAAGGAAAGTTATTTCTTGAATTTTAAAACTTCCCTTAGGTGATAGCAAATGTCAGCGGCCTTCTAAGAAATTCCATGAGTAAAGTTTGAATCCTCGATTTTTAATTTTTAGGCTCGGGCTAAGACAATTTTCCCAATTTCCGAGTATCTGAAACTATTTGGTTTCGGGCGCTTGCGTAACGGCATCTTGCATATCAATTTTTCCAAGTCATTTTTTTGAAGGAGAAGTGCTATAAGATGTTAGAAAAGTTGTGTTATTTATATCATATTTCCAATGATTTTGACAATATCCTTTTTATTTTTGACAAAGATGCTTGTCAAAAATAAAAAGAAGCGTTACAATAGTTTTAGACGAAAGAAGGAGAGGTATTCTTATGGGAGCCATATGGATTCTTTTTATCCCTTTTATAGTTATATTTTATGCAAGCTCAGAAAAGAAGATAAAAGGATTGAACAGACGTATCAGACGATTAGAAAAACAAGTGAAAGGAAATAAAGAAATGTCTAGACTTTTAGAAGAATTGAAAGGCCAAACGGTCACGGTTACAGTAAATGGATTTGGGGCCGAGTATGAGATTATGGATATCGATGAAGATTGGGTCAAATTGAGTCGTGTGAATCATAAACAACAGAGGGAAACCAAATTAGTCCGCATCGAAGATATTCAAGGTATTCAACTATAAGGGGGCGAAAGCCATGATTTTAAAAAATCGACTGAAAGAGCTGAGGGCGCGTGATGGGCTCAACCAATCCGAGCTAGCTAAGCTAGCAGGGGTTTCGCGCCAGTCCATCAGTCTTTTGGAGCGAGGGGAATATACCCCTTCTGTAATTATTGCCATCACCATCGCCCAGGTTTTTAAAGAGCCTGTGGAAAATGTTTTTAGTCTTGTAGAGGAAGAGGAATGATTATGAAAAAGCAACAACAAGAACGATCTCCACGTTACCGTTTTTGGAGAAATGTAGGGATCATTACAGTTTCTGGTTTGATTGGAGGAGTCATCGGAGTTTTGACAGGCATGTTTGGATCAGAAAAGCCACTTGAAATCCAAACCTTCTTTAGTAAAGAAGTACTCTTTTTGGACTCAGCAGTTTTATTTCTGATCCTATTTATACTCACGATGGCCTTGTTGATTCACGCGAGAAAAGTCCATCAAAAAATGCTCCAAATAGATGACGAAGATGAGGCCTATCACTATGACATTCAAAAGAATAAACTGTATGGTTTAGCGACCATTTTTAAAGGCATCATGATCTTGTCATACTTTTTAGTCATCATCTTTTATTGTCAATTGATGTCTATGGATAGACCTGGCACAGGGAACTTGGCTTTTATCTTTGGAGACTTTACCATGCTCTATCTTTTTCTTGCCTTGATTGTCCTATTTTTCCTAGTGGATTCCTTCTATCGAAAGACCTTTCATCAGCTTTATGGAAAACCAATTCCCCGCAATGCCAATGCCAAGGAAGTGCGTAAATTCATGATGAGTATGATGGATGAAGCAGAAAAGCAGATTAGCTACGAGGAAAATTTCGAAGTGGTTGTCAAGTTAAGCAATTATATCTTGCCGAGCCTTCTCCTTGGTCTCTTAATTATTGGAATTGCCTTCCAGACGGATATCCTTTTAGCTTTGATTGTTGTATCCATCATCTATATTTATATCCTTATTTCACAATACAAGATTACCAAACGTTATTATAAAGAGTAAAGGAGTCATCCATGTTAGAAATCTGTAAAAGCTTTTGGAAGTGCTGGAGATCTCTTCTTATTGAAAATTTTATCTTACATTTATTTACATACAATCAGTGGGTATGCTATCGGTCTTGAATCATAGGGATTCTGAGAGACCATCAAACGTGCTCTCAGTTATCGCTAATCAAACAAGCTCTCAGTTACAGCTGAGGTTTTTTTGATTCCCAATTGATTTTTGCAACCCTTTTCACTACAATAGAGATACAGAAAAGGAGGCAGAGATGAAGTATATTGATTTTGCTGAAAATGAGCGTCTGTCCACGATTGTCCTTGGGATGATGCGAATCAGTCAGATGAGTGAAGATGAGGTGGAGGCCTTGGTGGAGGCGGCCTTGTCGATTGGGATCAACACTTTTGATCTGGCAGATATCTATGGCGATGGCCAGTGTGAGGTCTTGCTTGGGAAGGTCCTCAAGCGTCGTCCGGAACTTCGGGACCAGATGTGGATCCAGTCCAAGTGTGGGATTCGCAAAGATGGCTTTACCTATTTTGACTTCTCTAAGGACTATATTTTGGACTCTGTTGATGGCATCCTCGAGCGCCTCCAGATTGAGCGCTTAGATAGTCTCCTCCTTCACCGACCGGATGCTCTCATGGAGCCTGAAGAAGTGGCGGAAGCTTTTGATCACTTGGAGCAAGCGGGCAAGGTCCGTCATTTTGGGGTGTCCAATCAAAATCCTATGATGATGGAATTGCTCAAAACAGCTGTCAAACAACCACTCAAGGTCAACCAGTTGCAGTTGAGTGCCGCCTTTACGCCTAGCTTTGAAGCTGGTTTTCATGTCAACATGGAAGGGCCAAAAGCAGCCGTGCGAGATGGCAGTGTCTTTGAGTATTGTCGCTTAACCGATACGGTGATTCAAGCCTGGTCTGTCCTTCAGCATGGCTATTTCAAAGGGAACTTTGTCGGCAAGGAAGAGTTTGTAGCCCTCAATCAGGTCCTCAATGACTTGGCGAAGAAATACCAAGTCACTCCGACAGCCATTGCCCTAGCTTGGGTCCTCCGTTATCCAGGTAAGATGCAGGCCGTCATCGGAACGACCAAACCCCAGCATGTCCTTGAAGCGGGGAAAGCAGTAACCGTTACCCTAACGCGCAAGGAATGGTACCAAATCTACTTGGCTGCAGGTAATGATTTGCCTTAGAATCTTGTTAGTAGACCAGCTCTCACTTGTATTAGTGGGCTGGTTTTTTTGTTTTATGCTTTATAGATTTTTCTTGACAAGTCTTTCTTTATTATGGTACTATTTTAGGAAACAACTGTTACGCAACAATCGTTGCGCGAAAGGAGTCTTATGCCACCAAAGGTTAAATTTAGTAAAGAGACTATGATTGGGACGGCTTTACAATTGGTGAGAGAAGAGGGCCTGGCTAGTTTGACGGCTCGAGCATTAGCAGAGAAACTGGGAGCCACGCCAAGGGTCATTTTTGGACAATTTGCAAATATGTCTGAGTTACAAGCAGAGGTTATTGTTGCTGCGGAAATGGTCGTGGTGGAGTATATACGAAAGGCTTTAGAAGATGAGAAGCCCTTCCGTTCTGTCGGGGTTGCTTATATCCTGTTCGCCTCAAAAGAGCCCCAACTCTTTCAGTTGCTTTTCCAAAATCCTAGCAAAGATCCGATTCGTCGCTTTCAAGATTTTCTTCCCATGAAGGATCATAGCTACCAATTGGTTCTAGAATCGATTGTCGCAGACTATCCGTTGACGTTAGAGGAGGCTAGTCGCTTGTACCAGCATTTATTTATCTACTCACACGGAATGGCCTCTATGGTTGCTTCTGGCATTTATCAGTTCAGCATGGAAGAAGTGATTGGTTTATTGACAGAAGTTTGTCAATCTCTCATCAAAGAAATGGTAGGAAAGAAATGATTCAACTAGAAAATGTTCACAAAAGTTACGGCCAAACCAAGGTTTTAAAAGGGATTGATTTGCAGATTCAAGACCAAGATGATGTGGTTATCCTGGGACCTTCTGGATCGGGCAAGTCAACTCTCTTAAATGTGTTATCCGGATTAGAAAAGGTAGACGAGGGGCATATCCTCATTCAAGGACAGGATTTGTCTCAACTCACGGATGCTCAATTGACAGCTTTCAGACGTGAGAAGATTGCCTTTATTTTTCAGCAGTATTATTTATTACCGAATCTCACGGTCAGACAGAATGTTAAGATGGGAGCTGATCTGGCAAACAATCATGATTTTTTGCAGATTATCGAGGATTTGGGACTTGGTGATAAGCTGGACAAGTATCCAAGTGAATTGTCTGGTGGGGAACAGCAGAGAGTCTCCATTGCTCGGGCCTTAGCCAAAAAGCCAGAGATTCTTTTCTTAGATGAGCCGACGGGGGCCCTGGATGAAGAAACAGGGCGCAAGATTCTAGACTATATCTGGAAGTTGAAGGAAAAGCTGGGCTTTACCTTCATTATGGTGACGCACAACCAAAATATTGCGGATATGGCCAGAACCATCATTCGCGTCAATAGTGGCAAGATTACCCAAGTTGTGATCAACGATCAGCCTCAGACTGCCTATGAGATTGGATGGTAAGCCATGTTTTCAGTAAAAGATATTCGAAAATTAGTTGTCGTCAGTATCATTGGAGCCTGTGCGGTCTTTGTGGCCAATCTCTTCCTGAATTTTTACCTGGATATCGAGCAGTTGGAGATTTCTAAAACCAATCCCATGATTCAGACTTACTATGATGCCCAGGTCTCGCTTTCCTGGATGGTGGCCATGGTCAGTGGGGTCGTCTTGTCCTTGACGTCGATCCTTCTCATGTGTTTTTATATCAAACAATTTGTCGATGACCACAAGGAACAATTAGGGATTTTAAAGGCTTTGGGCTATAGCAATGGCCAGTTGGCTAAACGATTTTGGGCTTTTGGACTCAGTTTTGGAGTTGGAGCACTTCTTGGCTATTTCGCTTCTTTTCTTATGATGGGTCATTTTTATGACTTTCGCAATGAGAAGGGGATTTTGCCAGACATTACCATTCATTTTCATTGGCAACTCTTAGTTGCTTTGGTGATGCTGCCAACGACTTTCTTTATGGTCCTTGCGATTGGCTATGCTAGAAGACAACTACAAACGCCGGCCCTTCGCTTATTGAAAAAATCTCCAACACCGATTAAGGTCAAAAGGAGAAAGAAGGCCCCCAAGAAAGACAAATCCTTCCTAAAAGAGCTGTCTTCGTCGCTGATTTGGGGGAGAAAATCGATCTTGTTTTTTGTAGTCTTTGGTTCCATGTGTTTCGCGGCCATGGTTCAATTGTCCTTTGGCCTAAGGGACTACACAGATGACATCATCCAAACGATGATGATTATGATTGGTTTGATTCTTTCTTTCTCGATTCTCTTTTTGTCATTGGGAATTGTGGTCTCAGAAAGTCGCGAAACCTTGGCTCTTATGAAGGCTTTTGGCTACACCAATCGTGAATGCCAAAGTCATATTCTCGCTCCCTATCGTTTCTGGGCCTATTTAGGATTTGCCCTTGGGACTGCTTATCAATATGGCATCATGGAAATCTTGATTGGTGTGATCAAAGACACGGTACCTGAAAAGATTGAGCACAACTTTGACTGGAATGTGTGCTTTTGGACCTTGCTCGGTTTTGCGATGGTTTATGAAAGCCTCTTTTATCTATCCAACAGAAAACTCCAAAAACAAACCATCAAAGAAGTGCTCTTAGCTGAATGATTTCGTTACAATCAATCATAAAGAGTCTATTATTCTAAGGATCAAAAGATAATATTATGAAAAATTGACCTCTTAAAGAGGTCTTTTTTCTTATGAAAATGCTACATAAGAGACTAAATTCACTATCACAAGACTGAGACCAATCACAATCTTGTGATAGTTTACATGTTTTTAACATTGCTCCAAAATTCTTGAATTCTCTATTGAAAAAGCGTAAGATAGACACTGTTTTAATTCTAGTGCATTAAAACATGCCTTGTAATATTTTTTAAGATGTACAAGGAAAAAATTTATAAAAGAGGAGTCTCGAATGTCAGATAAACAAATGAAAACCCTTGGTTGGGTAGCAACCTTTATGTCAGTAATGATGTACGTATCTTACGTACCACAAATCATGGACAATCTGTCTGGTCATAAAGGAAACTTTATCCAACCTTTGGTAGCTGCAATCAACTGTAGCCTTTGGGTTTACTATGGTCTCTTTAAAAAAGAACGTGACCTTCCCCTTGCTGCTGCAAATGCGCCAGGTATCGTCTTTGGTTTAATTACAGCATTGACAGCTTTGTTCTAAAATAAAGCGAAATTTCTTTCTATACTATTTTTCTTAACGCAGAAAACGAGAGCAGAACTAGCGACAGTCAGAGATTGTCGTTCTAGTTTCACTCTCGTTTTTTATTTTTAGTTATTAAGAAGAGCTTTGATAGCATCTTCCATTTTTAGTGGATCAGTTTTGGAAGAAAAGCGTTCTACGACTTTACCTTCACGGTTAATCAGAAACTTAGCAAAGTTCCATTCAATTCTAGCCCCAAGGGGTCCGGATTTTTCTTTTTTAAGCCACTCAAAAAGTGGCTCTGCTTCCTTACCATTGACCTTGATTTTGGCAAAACGAGGGAAGGTCGTATGGTAATTGAGGGTGCAAAAGCTATTGATTTCTTCAGCACTACCAGGTGCCTGTCCCATAAACTGATTACAAGGAAAATCAAGAATCTCGAATCCTTGGTCTTTGTATTTGTCATAAAGTTCCTGCAAGCCCTGATATTGTGGCGTCAAACCACATCCTGTTGCTGTATTGACGATTAAGACGACCTTGCCCTTATAGTCCTGGAGAGACACGGGTTGGTCAGCTTGATCTGAAACTGTAAAATCGTATAAGGATGTCATAGAAAATCTCCTTTTATTTGTTTGAGACTATTATAGCAAAGTTAGTCAGAGAAGTGATTCTCCAGGAAGACTAGAGACTAAATTATGTTTGTGATAGTAATTCTCTATCTTGGTGTTAAGAATTACTTATAGCTGATGGTAATAATACTATGTAGGTATATATGCTTAAAAGAAGTAACAATAGGATTTAACGTAATTTAGATTACTATATCATAAATTATATTTATGGCTAGGGATAACATTTCTTTATTTTTCGGATGTGATAATCTCTGATAAGATAATGTCATTCAGTTTTGAAGCAACCAATGATAATAAGAGATTATAGTATTTTAGGTGAATTCATTGAGTTGTTGATTTTAGGATAAAAGAAAAGGAGTTTCGTATGTCAGAAAAAAGAGAGTTAGTTTTGAAAGCATTTCGTGGAGAAAGTGTTGATCGTGTCCCAGTAGGATTTTGGCATCATTTTACTACTGAAGACGAGTGGTTACATGGTTTTGAAAATCCAGAAATTATTGATAAAAATAAAGCTGGTCATAAAAAATTTATTGAAGAAGTCAAACCTGATTTTGTTAAATTGATGAGTGATGGTTTCTTCGCATACCCACAACCTGCTTTTAAAGATTTTAAGTCAATCAGTGATTTGCAAACGATTGAACCTTTAGGTGCAAATCATCCTTGGATTTCTGCACAAGTCGAACTTGTAAAAAGTCTGATTGCTGATTTTCCTGAAGATATTGTTGCAATTTACAATATCTTCGCTCCGGTTACTTATTTAAAATGGTTAGTTGGAAAAGTTTCAGGTGGCGATGATCTTATCGCAGATTACATTGTGGAAAACCGAAAAGCTTTGAAGCATGTTTTAGATGTTATTGGCGAAGACATTGCGAGTCTTAGTCAGAGGGTGATTGAAGAAGCAGGTGCTGATGGTATTTACCTAAGTGTTCAAAGTATTCAAGATGAGCGAGTTAGCGCTGAAATTTATAAAGAAATCATTGCTCCAAGTGAATTAAAGGTTTTAGAAGCAGCTAATGGAGCCAAAGGACATAATATTCTACATATTTGCGGATACGAAGGAGCCCGTAATAACATCGAACTCTTTAAAGATTATCCTGCTCAGGTAGTTAATTGGGCGGTCGGTCCTGAAGGAATTAGTTTGGCAAAAGGTCTTAACATTTTTAGAGGTCGCACAGTTCTTGGAGGATTTGAAAATGGAAAAGACGGTCTTCTATATACTGGAACTAAAAAAGCTATTCAAGAAAAGGTTAGGGAGATTATTGCTGATACTGGAACCCATGGATTAATCATTGGTGCTGATTGCACGATTCCAAGTGATATTAACCATGAGCGTATTGAATGGGTACGTGAAGCAGCAATTTTGTAAGAAAAAGGAGAGATTAATATGAGTAAAAAGACATGGATTATTGGTGGAGCTGTTGTTGTAGCACTTATTGGGGCTACAGTTATTGGACGTAGCTTAACAGGAGATAAAAAAGCAAAATCAGATTCTGGAAAGGTAACAACATTAAAAGTTGCCCATACTCAAAACTATGTTCCTTATGATTTTGTTGATAAGGATGGTAATTCTGATGGCTATGAGGTAGCTGTATTAAAGGAAATTGATAAAAAGCTTCCACAGTACAAATTTGAATATACCGGAACAAGTGATGATGATCTTTTGATTGGTTTAGAGTCAGGTAAATATGACATCGGTACGAAGGGCGCGTGGTACACAGATGAACGTGCTAAAAAGTTTATTATTCCGAAAGATCCAATTGGAGCAAGTATTATTGGATTTACCATTCGTAAGGATGATAAAGATAAATATAAAAATATCTCTGACTTTGCAAAACAAAATGGTCGATTGGTGCCAATCTCACCACAAAATGCTCAGTGGAATGTTATCAAAGACTACAACGATAAGCATAAAGATCAACCAATTGAGTTAACATCTGCGGAATCTTTCCAAGTTTCAGATGCCTATGCATGGGTTTTGGAAAATCGTTATGATGCTTACTTTGATATTAAATTATCTTTTGAAAAGGCTGTAACTGATAAAGATGGTGCGTATCATCAATATGCAGATAAATTGACTTGGTTCCCTTATAAAGGAATTCCAACCTATCCACTCTTCCATCGAGATAGTAAGAACGAAGAGTTTTCAAAAGAATATACTAAGGCTATCAAGGAACTAAAAGAAGACGGTACACTTGAAAAGTTATCTAAAAAATACTTTGGTGAGGATGTCTTCTCATACGTAGACAAATAAGTAAATTGTAACGTTGTAAAAGTATGATGTTTTGATAAGCTTATGAAGTGAGTTTAGTTAGGAGAAAATATGGTCAATTATGACATTTCAAAAGTTTTTGGAGCATTACCTGAAGTCATAAAGGGCTTACCAATGACATTATTGGTTATCATATTAACGACTTTACTTGGGTCGTTATTAGGAGGATTAATTGCTTGGGCAAGCCTTTCCAAGGATAAAGCTTTGGAGAATTTAGCTAAGGGATATGTTTTTATCTTACGCTGTACCCCACCTATTGTGCTATTATTCTTGGTATTTTACGGAGTTCCAGAATTTCTTAATTGGTGGTTGGGATTAGATATTAATGATTGGTCCAAATTGATATTCGTTCTAGTGACCATGGTTCTCCTATTCTCAGCAATGATATCAGAAGTGTTTAAAGCGGCTTATCAAGCAATTCCTAAAGGACAATTAGAAGCTGGGCTTAGTATTGGGCTTACTTCTGAACAAACCTTTGTAAGAATTATTGCCCCTCAAGCATTTAAGGTTGCTTTACCAAATATTACAACAGCTATACTTAATCTTATGCGCGATGCAGCTTTGGCTTATACAATTGGTTTTATTGATGTTATGGGCAAAGGGAATCTTTTGATTAGTCGCCATTTAGGAAATTATTCTTTGGAGACTTATACAGCTGTTGCCCTTGTTTATTGGGGAATAGCGTTAATTCTATCGTTGATTTCTAGGATAACAGAACAACAATTGAGTGTAAAAGAGAGGTAAATAATGAATATTACTTTTATAATAGATACCTTTATCAAGGCTTTATATGGTGTTCCGGTAACTCTGGGAATCATGGTTGTGGCAATTTTATTGAGTTTTCTACCTGCTTTATTTCTCGCTTTAGGGCAGATTTATAAGTTGAGAGGTGTCAAGACTTTTTCAATTGTTTATCTTGCATTTATTCGTGCAACACCTCCAATTCTGTTAATTTTATTTTTTTATAGTTTGTTCCCTAGTTTGTTAAATCAATTTTTTAAAGAAATTGGGAGTCACATAGATGTCTTCAAAGTTAATCCGCTTTACTATGCTTTTATCATCTATAGCTTGATGACGACAGGAAGTTTATCGGAAATCATTCGATCAGCATTACAAACTGTTGATAAAGGTCAACTAGAAGCTGCACAAGCCATAGGTTTAACAACAAGACAAGCTTATCTGAGAATCGTTTTTCCTCAGGCACTTAAGTCTGCTCTTCCCAATTTGTGTAACTTAGTTATCAATATTGTGAAAGGAACGTCACTTGTCTTTGTTATGACGATAAAAGATATTACCGCAATTGCACGAGTTGAAGCAGCATATGGATATCAATATTTTGAATCTTATTTTGTCATCTTCATTTTATATTTAATCATTTGTGGTATCATTCAAGTTCTCTTTAACCTTGGAGAAAGAAAATTGCAATTTACATAGAGGGAGTCACTATGCTAGAAGCTAAACATATATCAAAAACATTTGGAGATCGTCAGGTTCTTGTTGATGTTAATCTACAAGTGAAACAGGGAGATGTGGTTGTCATCTTGGGACCATCAGGTTCAGGAAAAACAACTTTCTTACGTTGCCTTAATCACTTGGAGAAAGCAGATGGAGGTCAATTAACAATTTCCGGTAAGGACTACTCTTTGGATAAGTTATCAAAGAAAGATATTTTAGATATCCGAAAGAAGACAGCTTTTGTATTCCAACACTACAATTTATTTGCAAACAAGACTGCCATCGAGAATATCTTGGAAGGTTTAGTGATTGCTAGGAAAGTTCCTAAAAGTGAAGCGCGACAGATTGCTGAAGAAGCACTTAAAAAAGTTGGTCTTCTGGATTTTAAAGATTACTACCCATCACAACTTTCAGGTGGACAACAACAACGTATTGGTTTAGCCAGGGCTATAGCAGTTAAGCCGGAGGTTATCTTGTTAGATGAACCAACATCGGCACTTGATCCAGAACTAGTTGGGGATGTTCTGGATGTCATGAAACAACTTGCTCATGAAGGAACAACAATGGTAGTTGTGACTCATGAAATGGGGTTTGCACGAGATGTAGCTAATCATGTCGTTTTCATGGATGGTGGTCATGTCATCGAAGAGGGGAGTCCAAAAGACATTTTTTACAGACCAAAAGAAAAACGTACACAACAATTTTTGGCACGTATTCTTTCTGATGCTAGTTATGATTTGGAATATATGATTTGATTCATCATTGATAAGTTATAATTAGAGTATATAATTCTTGTATAAATAAAATAGGCTGAGGTTATTTCTCAGCCTATTTTTAGTTTCCTAAATGTAATGTTAGTTTATATGGTACTTAACTCCCACCAAAAAAACCAAGACTTTCGTCTCGGTTTCAGGTTTCATCTCATCTTAAGACACCACATGTCCATCTTTATCGAAGGTATAGAGTTTACCGTCGATGAGGACAGAGCGGTTAGTGTATCTTTCACCTGTTTTAGGGTCGAAATAGTAGGTGTAATTATCAACTGTGATAAAGCGTCCTAGGACTTGTTTGCCTTCAGCGTCGAAGTAGAGGACCTTGCCATCAACTTCTTGGAAGCCGGTCACTTTCTCACCTTTGTCATTGTAATAGTAGTTATCTCCTTTATCGTAGACGATACGATTGCGGTAGGCAGGTTCACCCTTGCGGTCAGCAACTACGCCATTGTCATCAGCGTTATAGGCTCTATCTCCAATGACAAAACGTCCTGTTTCAAGGTTTCCGCTAGCTCGGAAGTAGTAGTCCTTGCCGTCGATGGTTTGCCAACCTGTCAGAGCAGCTCCGTCATTGCCATAGTAGCGTGTTGGGTAGTATGGAAAACGTGGAGAACCTTCGTAGTTGTATGATTTTGAAAAGGCGTTGCGTGTCATGATACCAGTCAATTGGTCAAATTGGTATGTCTTACCGTTGATTGTAACCTCTATGCCTTTGGCTTGACGGCCATCTTCATAGAAATAGTAACTGACGCCATCAAAGGTCTTCAAACCAGTGACTTTTTGGCCATTTTCATAGAGATAACTTGTACCGTTACGATCCGTCTTCAATTGGTCAAAGTGGATGGCTTTTTCTTTTGTCTCGTCAATACCCTTGGCATCAAAATTAAAGGTTACACCACGATAGGTAAGGGCCTTGTTAGTTGTTGCAATGGCAACGTTTGTGGTCACTTTTTGACCATTTGGTGCTGTGAAGGTCATTGGTGTTGAGTCGAAATGGTAGAGGTGCCCATTCAGAATGTCCCATTCGTCAAAAGTTGACCATTGTGATTGGCGAACACTACTATATTTTGATCCAAGAATCTTGCCATCATATTGATAAGGACCTTCTTTGATTTTACCATCAGCATCTGTGATATAGACGCCTTTAAGTTCATAATCATTTTCACCAGTACGCTTGAATTCAGGATAGAGACCGTTTGTCAAGAGTTTTCCATCTGGACTAAAGAGCTGAGAGTTGACGACTCCTGTGTAGAGACTTCCTTTAAAGGCATCATTATCAGAATAGTCGCTACCATAGTAACGGTTGCCATCAACTTCAAACCAACCTGTCTTGAAGGCACCATCACTTCCTGCGTAGTAGATAGTTTCAGAGAAGACACCGTAATGGTCAGTGGATGTATCATGATAAAAGGCGTTGCGAAGAACAGCACCAGTTTCGCTGTTAGCGAAATACTGGTTATCACCTAGAGTAAAGAAAGCACCTCGGACTTGTTGGCCCTTATCGTTAAAGTAGTAGAGGTCCTTGTTAATAGTTTGGAAACCAGTGACCTTTTTGCCGTTAGCATCATAGTAGTACCATTCTTGATCGCTACCTTGAACAAATTGGTTTCGATTTGAGGTTTGAGCAGTTTTAAGAGTCGCCACACCATTGCTATCAAAGTTATAGACCGTACCGTTTAAGGTAAGTGAGCGATTAACCCACTTGTCACCTGTATTTGGATCGAAGTAGTAGGTTTTGCCGTCAATGGTAACCAGTTGTCCCTTGGCTTGGACACCATATTCGTGGAAATAAAGGTTCTGACCGTTAATGGTTTGGAAACCAGACACGGCTTTACCATCAGATCCGAAGTAGTACCAAGAGTTATCTCTATTAACGAATTGGTTAGTTACTGGATTTCCATTATCTTTATCTAGATAGTAGATATCGTTATCGTAGTAAAGGAAGTCACCTTTGACTTGTTGTCCACTATTATGGAAGTAGTGAAGGTTACCGTCCACCGTTTGAAAACCGTGAAGCGCTTTACCATCTTTACCAAAGTAATACCAATTCCCTTTATCATCAGAAACATAACGATTGGTTACCATAATACCAGTCTTAGGATCAAAGTAATACTGTTGTCCGTTTAGGTTTTGAACGCTTGTCTTATAGTCGGATTGGCTACGGTCTAGGAATTCGGTTTGGAAACCAAATGGGACTGAGAAGCCTTTAGTTGCCTTGTAATTGTCGAAGTAGTACCAGTTACCCGATTTATCTGAGACAAAGACAGAATCAGGTTGATTACCAGTAGCATCAAAGTAGTAAAGATTACCATTCTCGGTAACAAAGTCATCTTTTACCATCTTGCCATCTTTATCGAAGTAGTAGTAACCAAAGTATTTATGGTTTGCATAATCAAGATATTGGCGACCTGTCACACGACGTCCATTGTCTTTATCGAAATAGTAGCTATCACCATTAATAGTAACGTTTTCGTTTTTAGCTTGTCGACCGTCTTCGTGGAAGTAGAGGTTAAATGTATCAATAGTCTGAGCACCAGTGACGGGTTTCCCATCTTTGCCGAGGTAATACCAGTTGTGGTTATTATCTTCGATAAACTGGTTGCGTTTGTTCGTTTCAGGGAGAACTGCTGTCAAACGACCTTGGGCATCAGCATTGTAGGCTTGACCATCGATGTTGATAGAGGTATTGGTTACCTTACGTCCATTGGCTTTGTCATAGTAGAAAGATTGTCCATTTACAGTGATAATCTCACCTTTGGCTTGCTTTCCATCCTCGTGGAAATAAAGGTCGAAATGGTCAACGTTTTGAGCACCTGTTAGATTTTTCCCATCTTTGAGGTAGTACCAGTTGCCTTCAGCATCACTCTTGAATTGACCGCCAGAAACGACAGTAGTTTCAACAGATTCTGGTGCTTGACTGTTTACTTCAGTGACTGTGCTAGCTGTTTCTGAAGTTGAAGTTGCCGTTCTCGTTTCGCCACTAGCCAAATTGTAAGTGCTACTTGCTTGATCTTCTTTAAGGACTGGCTGCTTTTCCGTTGTAACAGTAGCAGTTGTATCAGCTGCATTATTGGTTGCGACTTGATCAGCTTTTGTCGTAGCTACAGTTGTTTCTGTGACGACAAAATCAGGATTTTGGCTGACGCTCTCAGGTGTGCTTGCTGAGGTGACTTGATTCGCAGCTTGTTCGTCGGCAGAGACATCAACTCCAATCAATGAGGCACCAAGTGCCAAACCAGATACGGCAATGGTAACCCATTGTTTTTTCACTTTATGAAGTTTAAAATGAACTTTATTTTCCATAAAAGTTCCCCTTTTCCTTTTTAATGCCCCCATTCTAACATCTTTCATTAGAAGAATCAAACGCATTCATAAGATTTTCATATTTTTTCTAAAAATTGAAAATTCTTTCGAGATAAGGATTTTAGAAACAAAAATGAATGCTAAAGAACCACTTTAGCAAGTTTCTTTTGATAGAGATGTATGTAAAATTAAAAAGCAAGCACTGGGAGTCCCCATTTTTGGCATAGCATTCAACAATAAAAGTATAAAAATACAGAAAGGGGCCCTTTTAGGCCAAGAAATATGGTATAATAGTTCGGTATTTCGCAAAAAATGGAGTATAAAAATGAGTATTTTTCGTAAAAAGGATGTTGGTCTCGCTCAGACTGAGATGAAACGACATCTGACCCTTAGGGATGTAGTCCTTCTGGGAATCGGTGCCATGGTTGGGACAGGAATCTTTACGATTACTGGTACCGCGGCATCGACTCTAGCTGGTCCTGCCCTGATTATTTCGGTCTTGATTTCAGCCGTGTGTGTTGGGATGTCAGCTATTTTCTTTGCTGAGTTTGCCTCACGTTACCCATCGGCTGGTGGTGTTTATGGTTATCTCTATGCTGTCTGGGGGGAGTATCCTGCTTGGATGGGTGGCTGGTTGACCATGATTGTCTTTATGAATGCCGTATCCAGTGTTGCCTCTGGTTGGGGTGCCTACCTCAAGGGGCTACTGGCTAGCTTTGGTCTTAAGTTGCCTCAAGCTATCAGTGGACCTTTCAATCCCAGTCAAGGCACTTACATAGACCTCTTGCCAGTCTTGGTCTTGGTCTTGGTGACGGCTCTTCTTCTCATGAATTCTAAAAAGGCTTTACGTTTGAACTCCCTCTTGGTAGTACTCAAATTTTCAGCCTTAGCGGTCTTTGTCTTAGTGGGTCTCTTCCATTTGAATCCTAGCAACTGGGCAGATTTTGCACCATTTGGCTTTGGACAAATTTATGGAGGAAAGACAGGAATTATGGCAGGTGCTTCCCTCATGTTCTTTGGTTTCCTTGGTTTCGAGTCTATCTCTATGACAGTAGACGAGATTAAAGAGCCGCAAAAGAACGTTCCTCGAGGTATCGTTCTTGCCTTGATTATCGTAGCTTCACTTTATGCCGTGGTTTCGCTGGTCTTGACAGGAGTTGTTCACTATACCAAGTTGAATGTTGATGATGCTGTGGCTTATGCCCTTCGCTATATCGGTATTTCTTGGGCAGCCAACTACGTATCAGTGGTTGCTATTATGACCTTGATTACGGTATGTATCTCAATGGCCTATGCCCTTAGCCGTATGGTTTATAGCCTGGCGCGTGATGGTTTCCTTCCTCAAACCTTCCAAAAGGTTTCAAAGACTAATAAGGTTCCACATCATGCGACGCTTTTGACAGGTGTTTTGTCAGCTATCTCAGCAGGTATCTTCTCTTTGGCCAATATGGCATCCTTGGTTAACATTGCGACCTTGGCTTACTTGGTCCTCTTGGCTATTGCCCTCATTATTCTTCGTAAGGACAAGGGCTTGCCACAGAAGGATGAGTTTAAGGTTCCATTTGTTCCTGTCTTGCCCATTATTTCAATTATCGTCTGCCTCTCCTTTATGAGTCAGTACAGTTGGCAGACATGGTTAACCTTTGGTTTGGCAGTGCTAATTGGGTCAGCGATCTATGCCTTTTACGGTTACAAACATTCTAAGTATTAAGATGAAAATGTTAGGTCTGATGATCTAGCGTTTTTTGATATAATGGAAAGGAAGTAAAAGCAGGAGTAGATTGATGAATTCAGACCAGATGTGGCAAGCTTATAAGATTTTAAATCAGACAATCGGAGATAAGATTGATGCCTGGGCCTTTGGCGTGGAAGCAGATTATTTGGCAGAACTCGTATTGATGGGGCAAAAGACAGCAACCAGTTCAGCTTTTGACTTGTATGCAGTGGCGAATGAACCATTGCCCAAGGAAAATGAACTGAGCGTCATTCTTGATAGTAAGGAGAATGCTATTTGTATTATTGAAACGACGAAAGTTGAGGTCATCCCATTTAAAGAGGTTTCTAAAGACCATGCCTACAAGGAAGGTGAAGGAGACCGTAGGTTAACCTATTGGCGAGAGCTTCATGAGGATCTCTTTAGCAAATGGTTGCATGAGGTTGGACTACATTTTAGTCAGGACAGTCTAGTTGTGTTGGAAGAATTTAGAGTGGTTTATCCTATAGATTGAAAGTTCCCATAGTTTTGGGGATTTTTTTTACTTTAAGGAAAGATTAACCTTTCTTTAAGTCTTGTCTTAGGTTTCTTGTGTTTAATAGAGGCATCTCAAAAGTAAGAAAGAGGTCTAAGATATGACATACAAACATAGCAAACAAACACAAGAACGTTACGCCATTAAAAAATCATCAAAATGGAAAACTGCAGGCTCAGTCCTAGTAGCGAGCTTAATTTTTGGTAGCTCGGTCGTCTTAAATGAAAATAAGGCTGCAGCCGATGAGACTAACACCGAATCAACACTATCAACGGTTACGACGGGTGAAACTACTGCTGATTTGATTGAAGAAAGTGTGCAGACAGAAGATGCGTCAAATACTAGTGAGACAAGTACAGACACTGATACAAGTACTACAACTACGACATCTGACACTAATTCATCAGCAACAAGTTCAACATCCGACGCAACAGAAACATCGTCAAGCAGTGAAATATCTGATCATTCAAGTACTTCCGCAACTCCAGAAGCAAGTTCTTCTGAAACTGCTGAAAGCACAACTAGTGAAACCTCAGCATCTGAAACGAACAATGCAGAAGAAAACACTAGCTCTAATACAAGCTCAAGCACCACTGAAGCCACTGCATCTGAAACAGCTTCAGTGTTAACCAACAGCGCCTCAGATTCAGCTACTGAAACGACAACTGAGTCTGAAGATAGTGATTCAGAAAGCTCAACGACAACGATTACCTTTAATGGGACAACTGTTGTAACGAGTGATAGTAGCACAGTAACAGTTGATGGCCTACCGTTACCATTAATCAATCAGGTTCATATACTTTAACTGGAAATGGTTCAAGTTATACCATTATTGTGGCGGGTAGTGTGACAGATCCGGTGACGATCTACTTGGATGGTGTGACCTTAACGGATTCGTCTATTACTTCCAATTCTTCAGCAGAATTGACTGTTAATGTCCTTTCAGACAGTTCTATTTCTTCGACGTCTGCTAATGCGATTGAAGCCGCTGGTGCCTTAACAATCACGAGTGGTACTGGAAGCACCCTTACCCTTTCAAGTACTGAAAAGCACGCCATCAAGGCTGATAGTGTGACTGTTGATTCAGTAACGCTTGATTTGACGTCAGAGGCTAAAGATGGTATCAATGCGACGACAGCTGTAACTATTAAAAATGCCACAGTCAACATCACAGCAACTGATGACGGTATTCAGGTCGAAGACGAAACAGATGTGAACAGTGGTGATTTGACGATTACCGACTCAACGGTAACCATTAATGCAACTGATAAAGGTATCACGGTTACAGATGAATTGACTGTCGAAGGCAATTCTAAAGTAACAGTTGTAGCAGGTGACGAAGGCCTTGAAGGGCGTTATATCAATTTGACAGGTGGAACCGTTGATATCACTGCTGGTGATGATGGTATTAACGCCACTGAGTGGACGACCAAGGACAGCGCTGATACTTCAAGCTTAACCAATTCGACTTCTGACTTGGAAAATGAAGTGGGCATCAATATTGACGGTGCAACGGTAACTATCTTGGCAGACGGTGATGGTATCGACAGTAACGGCAATGTGACAGTGAAAAGTGGTTCTCTCTACGTCGCTCAGACAAGTGCAGATAATGCTGCTATCGACTACGATGGAACAGGTATTATTTCTGGCGGTACCGTTTGGGCCATAGGTAACCAAGGAATGGCTCAGGCCTTTACAACGGGTTCAAGCCAGTCTTATATCATGGCCAACATCTCTGGTAGTGCTGGAGATACCATCACAGTTACAGATAGTTCTGGAAATGTTGTAGCGACCACAACAGCAACAACTTCATTTGGAAATGTGGTCTTTAGTACCGAGAGTCTAACTTCGGGTGAAACCTATACCATTACGACATCAAGTGGTGCTAGTGTGACTGCAACAGCTACTGAAGAAGGCACAAACAATGGTCCTGGTGCTGGTGGCATAGGCGGCTTCCCAGGCGGTGGCTTTGGCAATAGCTCAATGTCTGATAACTTCGGAGGCTACGGCAGACCAACTAGCTATGGTGGCAGCTCTACAAATACGGGTACCGTCAATACCCCATGGGGCCAATCTGCTTCGACAAGTTCTGAGAATACAACTAGCACAAGTAGTACAAGTTCAACAAGCCAGACGGCTAATACTGGACGTCCAACCCCACCAAACTTTGCTAGTCAAACAAGTAGCTCAAACTCTATAAATATGAGCCCTACGACAAGCAGCAGTGCTAATCAACCAGCTACCAATGCTCCAGCAATGACAGCGACAAACACAGCTTTATCAAATCAAAATACGTCAACATCAAATCCTTCAAGCTTTGAAGGAGCATCGCTTAAATCAAATACCTCTCTCGCTAACCAGCCTACAAAAGAGCAATCGACACAAACAATGACCAATACATCAAGCAGTGCCCAACAACAAGCTCATGAGACTGCTGAGAAATTGAATAAGATTCTTACTCAAAATCAAAGTTCCCAAGCGGAATCAAAAGGTCAGCTAAGAGAAGTTTCCAACCAAAAGGAAGCTACAAAAACAAATGTTCAGACTGATTTTGCTCAAAAACAAAATACCCAAACAAGTTCTAAGGCTAATCAGTCATCTAAAAGTTCACAAAGCAATCAAACAAGTAAATCAAGTCTACCAAATACTGGTGATGTGAGTAGCTTGGGACTAGGCGCATTAGGAGCAGTTATGATGACAACCTCATTTGCACTTAAAGGAAGCAAGCATTCTCGTTAGTAATTTTAGTTTAGAAAACAAATAAAAAAAGAAGTTCTCTTGCCAAATGGCTTGAAAACTTCTTTTTTGTCTTATTTTTTAAAGTTATTTTTAAGGCCTTCAACAGCACCTTCAACGCCTTCTTTAACATCTTCGATACCGTCTTTTGCTTTTGCTACAACTTTTTCAACAGCACCTTCAATTTCAGTCTTTTTGTCGCCAGTCAGTTTACCAGCACCCTCTTTAAGAGCACCTTTAGCTTGATTCAATTTATCTTCGATTCCCATGATAGAACCTCCTTTTTATGATGAGACCATTGTAGACAATATTAAACGGTAATGCAAGTATTTTGTTTAATAAGTGACAACATTAATCTTTCCTTTATCATATTCAGCGATGAAGATATCTGAAATGTTGTCATATCCCATTTTTTGAAGCTCTTCATTTAACCAATCCTCCGTTTTACCAATAGTATCAAGAATTTCTGTTTGAATGACCCCATCAGTAATGATTGGATATTTTGGATTTTCATCGCCAGAACGGACCACAATCAATTGGCCGTTCTGTTCAATAACTGCACGTTTAACCTCTTTGAGTTGAAAAATTCCTTGAGAACGTAATTTTAAAGCGACATCAGAAGCTGAAAGTCCTATAGAGCGACAAGCTTCAGGATCTAGTTGACCCTGTTTGATGATGAGAGTTGGTTTACCGTCAATCAAATGTTTGATGAAGCGAATATTGGTGATGAGCCATTTAAGAAGTAAGATCAAAATAGTCCAAATAATCAGGATAACAAAGTACTGAAGGATGGAAACGGTACTATTATAAATTGTACCACCGATGATTCCACCAAGAACAAAGTTCTGTACTTGGTCAGCAGCTGAGCTAGGTGCTAGGTTTCCTTTACCTGTTAAATTGATAACAAAGACGAGTGAAATAAGCCCCAAAGCTAGTTTAATTGCAACAGCAAGATAAAAAGATGTCATTTTTTAACCTCCACGAGTTCAACATCAGACTTGTAAAGTTTTATTTGTTCTAGCAAGTAGCTGTCAGGTTCTGAACCTGAGATGGCACGATAGTATTTGTTTCCAACTTTGAGGATAGCATCATCTGTAGTAGTAGAAGTATTGACATAAACTTTACTCTTATCAACGTCGAGATTTTTAGACACAATCTCGATAAAGTGAAGAGATGCTCTAAATTGGTCATTGTTTGATTGATTGCTTTGGAAATTACTGATAGCAATTAGAACCACGGCAACTAAGGTTAAAATAGAAATAATAGAGAGTTCACGAAACTTAGTATCATGGCGTTCTTTGAAGGCTTTAAAAGCAAATACACCGGTCACTAAAATAAGTCCTGCAATAATGGCAACCATAACCCAGTTTTGTTGGCTAATCTGACTTAGCACATAGTCATAGGAATAGAATTTCATTGAGAGATTTCCTTTCATAATATCAATAACATTATAGGTTAAAAAGTCTTTAAATTCAATCAATCTATCCGAAAAATGAAGGAATGAGTAGGATTCTTAAAGGAAATTTGCTATTGAAATGACTTGCAGCCATTAAGCCAAAATCTTATGATTTCTTTAAGGACTCTGTTGATATTTTCACAAATTATGCTTATAATTGAGGTAATCAACAATCAGAACTTGCCTAAATTTTTCGAGAATCAGAAGTCTGGTAACTTAAAGAGATTGGTTATTTTATGTAAGACTTCACTGTTAATCTCTAAGAGAGTTAACACCTTTTCTTGAATTCCAAAAAATGTTAAGGCCTCTCGTTCCTAGAAAAAGGAGTAATTATGTCTGAACCATTATTTTTACAATCTGTTATGCAAGAAAAAATCTGGGGTGGCACACATTTGCGTGATGTCTTTGGCTACGACATTCCAAGCGACCATGTCGGAGAGTACTGGGCTATTTCTGCTCACCCAAATGGTGTTTCTACTATTAAGAATGGTCGTTATGCCGGTCAAACTTTAGATGTTCTTTATGCAGAGCACCGTGAGTTGTTCGGCAATCGTCAGGAACCTGTCTTCCCACTTTTGACTAAGATTTTGGATGCCAATGATTGGCTTAGCGTACAGGTCCATCCAGATGATGCTTATGGACTTGAACATGAAGGTGAGCTTGGTAAAACAGAGTGTTGGTATATCATTGCTGCTAAGCCAGGTGCAGAAATTATTTATGGCCACAATGCCAAATCAAAAGAAGAACTGCGTCAGCAAATTGAAAGTAAGGATTGGGAAAATCTTTTGACTAAGGTTCCAGTTAAAGCAGGTGATTTCTTCTATGTGCCAAGTGGTACCATGCATGCTATTGGTGCAGGTATCATGGTTCTTGAAACACAACAATCTAGTGATACGACCTACCGTGTTTATGATTTTGACCGTAAAGATGATCAAGGTAACCTGCGTGAACTCCATCTTGAAAAATCTATCGATGTCCTTAATATCGGTGAGCCAGCCAACAGTCGACCAGTCACAACAAAAATAGATGACCTCAAATCAACGCTCTTAGTAGCAAGTGATTTCTTCGCCGTTTATAAATGGGAAATCTCAGGTAAGGCTGATTTTGAAAAGACTGCTGATTACAGTTTGTTTAGTGTACTTGACGGTCAAGGAAGCCTCTTAGTCGATGATCAAGAATACCCAATTGCAAAAGGCAGCCACTTTATTCTTCCTAGCGATGTTGAAGCATGGCAAATTAAGGGAAACCTTGAACTGATTGTCAGTCACCCATAATCAAAATATCAAACTAGACGAGATGAGAATCTTGTCTAGTTTTTTTGTACAAGGATACAGAAAATTTGCAATTTTAAAAACCTTTGTAAATACGTTTCAATAGCTTGAAGTTCCAAACTAATCATGTCATACTAAATAAGTTGACTAAAATTATAATAAACAAGTTGTGTCTATTTGGGGCATAAAATCTTGTTTGTTTTAGATTGGAGAAACTTATGTTAAAAAAGGGAAGCCTTACAGCTTTATTGTTGTTTGGTATGTTCTTTGGAGCGGGAAATCTGACTTTTCCCCCTCAGTTAGGCTTTGAATCTGGAGGTCATTTTTGGCCAGCCATTGCCGGCTTTGTCCTATCAGGTGTTGGTATTGCCATCCTAACACTAGTTATCGGGACTTTAAATCCTAAGGGTTACATTCATGAGATTTCTCAAAAAATCTCGCCTAAGTTTGCCCTAGTCTATTTGGCAGTACTTTATCTGTCCATTGGTCCTTTCTTTGCCATTCCTAGAACGGCGGCCACCGCCTTTTCAATTGGCTTCTCGCCTTTGATTGGAAGTGGACATACTAGCCTTTGGCTCTTTGTCTTTACCGTAATCTACTTTGCTCTAGCACTTTGGATTGCCATGAATCCATCTAAAATTTTAGATAGTATTGGACGTATATTGACGCCTATCTTTGCCATCATGATTGTTGTCGTTATCGTGGCAGGAGCATTTAAATATGGTGGTCACAATCCTCAGGATGCAAGTCAAGCCTATCAGGCTTCTGCTTTTGGTAAAGGATTCTTGGAAGGCTACAACACCTTGGATGCCTTGGCTTCTGTGGCCTTCAGTGTAGTAGCAGTAGTCACACTCAACCAATTAGGCTTCAAGTCTAAAAAAGAGTATATCTCAACGATTTGGGTCGTTGGTTTCGTAGTGACGCTTCTCTTTGGTGCTCTGTATTTGGGATTAGCCTTTTTGGGGAATCATTTCCCACTCCAAGTGGCGGGATTACCAAAAGATGCCAATATTGGTGCAAGTGTCTTGTCACAAGCCACACAAGCCATCTTTGGACCAGCGGCTCAGATTTTCCTAGCTATCATGGTGACAGTGACTTGCTTCACAACAACCGCAGGACTTATCGTTGCGACTGGGGAATTCTTCCACAAGGCATTTCCGAAAGTATCTTACAAGGCTTACGCCATTATCTTTGCCTTGATTGGGTTTGCGATTGCCAACTTGGGACTTAACAATATCATTGCTTTCTCAGTGCCAGTGCTTTTAATTCTCTACCCAATCACCATCACGATTGTTATGATTGTGATTGCCAACAAGTTCGTGGCCTTGTCTAAACCTGGTATGCAAGTGACAGTTGCAGTAGTCACGCTGATTGCCTTGCTTAGTGTAATTGGAAGCCAGTTTAAACTTGCGGGACTCAATGCCCTCATTAACTTCCTTCCATTATCAGGAGCATCACTGCCATGGTTGATACCAGCCATCTTGTGTATTCTTTTGTCTCTCATCTTACCTGATAAGATTAAGAGCGAAAGCTTCGAAATGGAATAAACATACTAATCCTATCACATAATATGTGATGGGATTTTTTGTGTGGGGTGAAAAATGAGCTAAACATTAGATAAATAAAAATAGTTAGATTTTATAGAAAGCGCATACAGAAAACCGTTTGCTGTGATATAATACACTTGTATTATTAAATAATCGGAGTAATTATGAATAAAATTAAAGTTGTAAGTAATCCTTACGAAAAGACAGTAACTTTTAGCCGTTACGACTTATCTAGTGAAAGTTGGATAACAATAAATAGTGAGAATAACTCAAATAGTAAGTTAGTTTCAGCCGTTTTTCAACGTGGCTTTTTTCCTTTTAAGGTATATGATATTTTAAAAGAAATTGAAAATGAGTATGCTGTTCCAGATGAAAAACTTGAATTAATTTTTGAGGGGCCAAATGATGAGAAGCAACAGTTAGATGAAGCATTAAAAGATGAGCGCTTTTCAAATATTATTTTGTCATCATCAACAAACTATTTAGAGAATGCACGTGATGTTCTACCAGAAATTAATCGTATTTTTAGAAATCTTGAGCCACTGATTATAAAGAATATTGGTGAGAGCAACAAGGAAATTGAAGCACAGTTAAAACGCTTTTCGGATGCTTCGGGAGATACAGTTCCTATCTGTGTGCTCGGAACTTATAGTGCAGGAAAGTCGACCTTTATTAATGCCTTGATTGGACAGGAATTACTTCCAAGTGCTGAGACTCCCGTGACCGCTAAAATCTATAAAATCACGGCTAGTACTTATGAAGATCGTGCTAAAATCTCTTTTATATTTAAAGATGATAGAGTTGTTCTTACTTTCCATGATGATCAAGTGTTTTATGATGGATTAAATGAGACTGATGCATTTGGTAAGGAAATAAATGAAATATTGAATGATTCTTTTGATTCAATCATTTCAAAGCTACATGCAGTTTTAGAAGTAATCAATGATTTTGCTGACGAAGGTGTTGGAGATTTAATCGAAATACTTGTCCCATTTTCAAAAGGTATTTTAGGAGATGTAGGTTCAAAAATTACGATATTCGACACTCCAGGTTCTAATTCATCAACAAATAGTCAACATTCCGAAGTTCTCGCTAATGCCATGGCTGGTATGTCAAATGGATTACCAGTTTTTGTAACTGACAGTAGTTCCTTGGATAGCAAAGACAACAGTAACTTAAAAGAAAAGCTTATTTCAGTAGATGGATTAGATGAACGGTTCACCATGATTGTGGTTAATAAGGCTGAGGCTGCAGATTTAAGTCTGGCTAATTTTAAACGTGATTCGTTTAGAAACAAGATTATGAATCAAGTCGTTCCAAGAGAATTATATGCTCAAGGCATTTATTACGTGTCTTCAATTTTAGGACTTGGATCGAAGTTAAAAGGGCATTTAGAGGGAGGATTCTATTCTGAGCAATTTGATACTTATAGAGAAAAATACTCAAATCCTGAAACGAAATACTATAAGAAGTTGTATGAGTTTGATATTCTTCCAAGACAAATGTCTAATACTGTTCGAGCAACTGCTGAAAAAAGTTCCGACCTTATTTATGCAAATAGTGGTTTATTAACCATTGAGGATTCTATTAAAACCTTTGTCGACCGCTATTCACACTATGACAAGTGTCAACAGGCAAAAGCTTTATTAGATAAGCTATTGTTGAAAACTAATGCAGTCATTGCTGAGAAAAATGAAGATTTGCATAGCAGAGAGGCAGAATTGGAGGCTAATCTTGATGACCAAAAATCTGTCATTGTTGAAAGATTGAAATCCACTTCATTATCCCAAAAAAATGACCTTTTGATCAAGTATCCAAAAGAAATGAAGATTTTCCAAGAGCGTCTAATGAAACAGATTGAAAAAGGGGATGTTCTAAACCGTTATAATGAAATACACAAAGAGATACTCTCATTAAATCCAACTTTAAATTTAACTGAGCATCAACAAATAGATATTAGTAATCTAAAATTAGGCAATATCAGTAATGAGTTTAGTAACTATCTCAGTGTTACACGTGAGAACAAGACAAAGAAAATCACTATAGAGAATCTAGCCTCTGCGCAAACAGTTGATTGTTTTAGAAATCAATTTGTAGAAGAACTTTATTTGTCAAGGGTTGAATTTGAACGTATTTCTAGCAGTTTTTGGGCTAATCATGCTTCTGAAATTAAATCTCAATTTGAGGCTATTATTTCAGGTGATTTGGGACTTGAACCAGAAAAACGTCAAAAGCTTTCTCACTTGATTTTATCTTATGAAGAGATAAATTTTGGTCAATTGAATCTTGAAAAATTTAGTAAAGAAGAACTCAGTTATGTCTTTAGATTGGGTGATTTTACTTTGAGATCAAGTAAAGTTAACGCGTCTGGCCTTAAGAGGACCTTTAATGATTTATTTAAATCAAAGATGACGGAATTTGCTGGAAGTATTTGTTCAGAGCATGAAAAAGCTTTTAAAATGTGGCTATTTAATCTCACAAGTATAATTGTCCAAAATATTATTGAATTTAGTCCAGAACTGAGTGCTTTGAATGCGAAAATTCAGAGAACAAAAAATGAAGTTGCAAGTTTAGAGGAGCAACAACAACAGATTGAAAATTATACTAACCAGATTAAACGTATGATTACTTGGAAATAGTTTTTTGTAGGTGAATCTTATGGGAATTAAAAACATTATTAATAAGGCAGGAGCTAAGGCTGCAGACAAGGTTGCGAAACTTTCAGCTTTGAGCCCAGAGCAACTTAAACAAGTTGAGGAGCAAAGAGAGAAATATCTAGCTGATCAACCTAATATTAGTGATGAGGAATTAACGAATCGCTTATTAGCTTCATGTGGAGTAGAGATTTTCAATTCGTATTTGGAACAGATAAAAGAACTCTATGTTCCTATCGAAAATAAGGTAGAATTTGGTACGGACTTCCAAGAATCATATAATATCAGGTATTTCAATATCACAAAATGGGTTGTAGACAAAAAAGAAAATAGTTTAGAAAAGCTCGTTAATGTTTATGAAGTGCTTTCTAATGAAGACTGTAATATTGCTCTGGTTTTCAATCGAACTGAGACTAATACAGAAGTTTTTCTGGCTGTGGTAAATACTAAGAATGATTCTGATAATGTTAATGTCGAAAATTATCGTAAGCGATTGTTAGAAGCCATTAAGGGTAACTTTCCTGGATCTACAGTTCAAAATGAGAAGGGAATTGGTAGGATTCCTTGTCTAGCAAACTCTAAGCCTTATTCGGTGGCAACGGTGTCAAATTTACCAACTGCCAAATCTGAAAAATTTATTAGCCAAACTATTGAAAAATTGATTGATGGAATCATTCCGTCACAACCATCCGAAAACTATACCTTAATCCTTTTAGCAAGTCCTATTCAGGATATAGAAAATAGAAAGTTGCGTTTGTCTGAGCTATTTTCAGCTTTAGCGCCTTATGAAAAATGGCAAACCAACTATACTTTCACAGCTTCAGATGCAACGACCTCTATGGCTACTTTTGGTGTTAATGTAGGAGCCAGTGCAGGTATTCAACACGGTAAGAATCAGTCAGTTAACCAATCTACTGGTGATACGCAAACCAGCGGTGAATCTCAAACAGATTCGTCTGGACAGACTGAGGGTACAAATACTTCCCATACAGATGGTACAAATAAAGGATCCAGTCATAATGTAAGTGTTCCGGTTGTTGGAGGATATGGTTATACTTGGAATAAAGGAACAAGTACTGCAGACTCTATTGGTCAATCGACTGCAAAAACTGTTAGCCGTGCGCTTGCTAAAACTGCTAGTCGTGCCTTATCTCAAACGGTTGGACAAACCTTGGGCTCTTCCAGTGGTGTTAGCTTAGGTTCTAATATCGGTGCTAATTTTGCGCGTGCCTCAAATGTGACTGCTACTGTTGGTAAGAACGAGGGCATTACCCAGTCCTTTACCAATCATAATATTTCTCACGCTCTTAAGGTCCTTGAAGAACAGATGAAACGTTTCGAAAAAGGAACAGCTATGGGCATGTGGGAGTTTGCTGCCTATGTACTAAGTGAAGACCAGAATATTGCGAATAATGTTGCTCATACATACTTAGCCTTGACCCAAGGAGAAGAGTCATTTATGAGTCAGTCTTCAGTTAATTTATGGAGGGGAGATTTAGGTGAGAGCAGTGGTGATGCAGAGGAGATTGTAGCGTACCTAAGAGAATTACGTCACCCTTTATTTGGATTGAACCCTAATTTGCTATTAGCTGATTCAACCTTTAATGTCTATCCATCTATCGTGACGTCGACAGTACCTCTTACTGGTCAAGAATTGGCCTTTTCATTGAATTTTCCTAGAAAATCTATCCCAGGACTACCGATTTTAGAGTGTGCAGAATTCGGACGAAATATTGCTAAATTTGATGAAGAAGGTGTTACTGATAAGGTGCTTCATTTAGGTGATATTTTCCATATGTATCATAAGGAAGATTTACCTGTTAACCTTAAACAAGACTCTTTAGCTTCGCATGTTTTTGTAACAGGAAGTACGGGATCTGGTAAGAGCAATACAATTTATCAACTCCTCAATGAAGGTAGAAAGAATGGCTTGAAATTCCTTGTTGTTGAACCTGCAAAAGGAGAATATAAGCATGTCTTTGGTAATCACGACGATGTTTCAGTTTATGGAACGAATCCTCAGCTAACACCTTTGTTGAGGTTGAATCCTTTTAGTTTCCCTAAAGAAATTCATATTTTAGAGCATTTAGATAGGTTAGTCGAAATTTTCAATGTATGCTGGCCGATGTATGCGGCAATGCCAGCAGTTTTGAAAAAAGCAGTTGAGCAATCTTATCAGGATTGTGGATGGGACCTCCTTGAATCAACTAACGCTTATGGTAGACTGTATCCAAACTTCAATGATATAGCAGACAATATTAAGAAGATAATTGATTCTAGTGAATATGATGATGAGAATAAAGGAGCCTACAAGGGAGCCTTATTAACTCGAATCGAATCTCTGACAAATGGGATTAATGGCCTTATCTTTTCAAGTGATGAACTCACCAATGATCATCTATTTGATTCAAATGTCATCGTTGACCTCAGTAGAGTTGGTTCCACTGAGACTAAATCTTTGCTAATGGGTATTTTGGTCTTGAAACTGCAAGAGTATCGCATGGCTAACGGGGATATGAATGCCGAATTAAAACACATCACTGTGCTCGAAGAAGCTCATAACCTCCTAAAACGCACATCAACAGAACAAATGGCTGAATCAGCTAATCTCTTAGGTAAAAGTGTGGAGATGTTGGCAAATGCCATTGCTGAAATGCGAACATATGGAGAAGGATTTATTATTGCTGATCAAGCTCCAGGTTTAATGGATTTGTCAGTTATCCGAAATACCAATACTAAGATTATCATGCGATTACCTGATTTTTCAGATCGTGATTTAGTAGGTAAGTCAGCTAATTTAAATGATGACCAAATCATAGAACTCGCCAAATTACCAAAGGGCGTTGCAGCAGTCTATCAAAATGAATGGATTCAACCAGTTTTATGTAAGGTTGAAAAAGTTGAGCATGAGTCTAATACATTTCAGAATACGTTTGTAGGAAGTGCTACGCCTAAAAGTTTCAAAGCCAACAATGTCAAATCGGTTATTTTAGATTATCTTATAACAAATTGGATGACCAAAGGTAAGCATGTAGATTATTCTAGTGTAAGTGAATTGATATTAAATTCAAATATCAGCTCAAAGATTAAAAGGCTTCTTATGGAAGTCAATGATTCTAACGGAGACGTTAATTTGAAGAGTTTGAGAGAACTTGTGTATGAATTGCTAGATGCCAATAGGGCAATCGAGAAATCAAAGGATGAAGACGATATTCATGATTGGGTTGACACTGTTGTACATAACTTCCAACTACCTATCGAATCTTACCCTAAAGAAACGATTAATATCATCTTGGCATTGGTAATTGAAGAACATCAGTTTCGAGATTCCTCTTACGAAAATCTATTTAAACGTTTTGTAGAAGTTCAAACAAAAGAAGGGGGCGTATACTAATGGAAGGAAAAAATCTTGAAGCTGTAAAAAATACTGCCGATAATTTTAAAAGTATTCTCCCAAAGGATAAATTGTCTGGACAAGACATTGAAAATTTTACAAAATCACTTTTTAAAATAAATGACAATAATTTTGAAAAGCAATTTATTCCTAGCACAAATGGTAACTGGACTGGTGAGCCTGGAAATTCGAAATGGATTCCTGATCCAAACTATGTTCCGCAGAATACACAAACGAATCCAGAACAGAAAACGATTAAGGAAATATTTCAACCATATGGTATTGATGGAATTACCTTTAAAAATTTTGAACCAGATTTTACACCTATAGCTAAAGAAAGCTTTAAAATAAAAAACTTTTCAGAAAAAAGGAATAAAAATTTTAAACAAGGTGATTTACAATTAGCTATCAAAATGGGAGTCAGTCCCGAAGAGGCAAAAGCTTATAGAAAAGAACATAGGCTTACCTATCATGAAAGAAGTGACATGAAAACCTTAGATCTGGTACCTATAGATGCCCACGGTGCAATTCCACATAAAGGTGGAATCGCTAAATGTAAAGAATTAAATGAAAAGAAAGGTAATGAATCATGATAGAGTCAAAATTTGGTGAATTAGAATTTGATTTTGGGTATTACACTCAGCTTGAAGTAAATTTGTTTTCACAATCTCAAATTGTTCCTGTAGATTTTTCTGCGTACTATGAAAATGATGGTATTACTGAACAACAAGAATCGGTATATTCTCACTTTCTAGAGGAAAAAGATAAACAGTTAGAAAAACTTCAAGCCCTGTTGATAGCTGAATTTGGTATTGAAAGTAAACAGAGATTTAGTTTAAGTGAATTGTATATCGAGAGAACCGGAGAACTAGCATTCCTATTTGATGATTCTGAAAATCCTGATGAAGGAATTGTTGTCCAATTGTTACCTGATGTATTGATTACCTGTCAATCTGTTTATTTGTAGAGTTATCAAGGTAATAAAGTCATCTATTTGGGTCCTATCACATAATATGTGATGGGATTTTTTGTGTGTCTTTCCAAGTCACCTTAAGTGCGAAATCTTCTTAAAAGCGTTACACTTAAGGCGTGGAGATGAAAGTATCTATTGAAGGGAGTGTTAAAAATGTCAAATCCTAATAATCATACTATTTATCTTGCTGGTGGCTGTTTCTGGGGTGTTGAGGAGTATTTCTCTCGTGTGTCAGGTGTGCTTGATGCGGTTTCAGGTTATGCTAATGGGCGTAGTGAGACGACTCGCTATGAACTTATTGGTCAGACGGGTCATGCTGAGACTGTTCAGGTGACTTATGATGCCAGCCAAGTGTCATTGCGAGAGATTTTGCTACATTACTTCCGTATCATCAACCCTCTAAGCAAAAATAAACAGGGCAATGATGTGGGTAGTCAGTACCGTACGGGTGTTTACTATACCGATGAAAATGACTTGCCAATTATCGAGCAAGTTTTCCAAGAAATGACTGAGCAATACGGTCAGCCTTTGGCAGTTGAATTGTTGCCTCTGAAGCACTTTATTCCTGCAGAGGATTACCATCAAGATTATCTCAAGAAGAATCCTAAGGGCTACTGTCATATCAATGTCCATCAGGCAGCTAGTCCGGTCATTGATGCCAGTGCTTATCACAAGCCAAATCAGGAGGAGCTTAAGGAAAGCTTGAGTCCAGAAGCCTATACTGTAACTCAGGAGAATGGAACGGAACGGGCCTTTACAAGTCCTCTTTGGAATCAATTTGAGCCTGGAATTTACGTTGACGTGGTGACTGGCGAGCCACTCTTTTCATCCAAGGATAAGTTTGATTCAGCCTGTGGCTGGCCGAGTTTCTCTCGCCCCATTAGTCCTGAGGTAGCCAATTACAAAGAAGACCATTCTCACAATATGGAACGCATTGAGGTCCGTAGTCGTGTGGGGGATTCTCATCTTGGCCATGTCTTTCCAGATGGTCCAAGTGACAAGGGTGGTTTACGCTATTGTATCAATGGCGTAGCGACACGATTTGTGCCTAAAGCCGATATGGAAAAAGAAGGTTACGCCTACTTACTTGACCAAGTAGACTGATTATTCACTAGTATTAAGAGTTTTTCTAGCAGAAGCTTATCATAAAATAAGAGGTTGGTACTGCTTGCTACCAGCCTCTTTTACCTGTAAAAGAATTTATTGAAAGCCCTTTAAAGCTAACATAACATGTTACCTAACCGTTCAGGACAAAAAAGTGACCTTTCATTACATTTTTTTACAATTTTATCCAATTTGTTTTACTTCGTATATAGAAAAAATAGTACACTATAATAGTGAGAAATCTGACAAGTGTAAATGTGTCCTTCTCCTTGGCTTTTGCTGGTTTTGGCGTCTGTAAACATTATTGTACTTTGTGTAATAATGAGTCTTCCCAACCTCCCAATATGATTTTATATGTCTTAACTTACCAAAACAAGACTAGCAAGAGAATACTAAGATATTTCCTTAAGAAGTAATGACAGCGCTTGTTAGATTTTGTGATAACATTCAGATAGTCCTAAGGACTATTTTATTGTGCTAAACCTTTTTGACGGAGATTATTATGGAATGGATGAATAAACTAATCATATTAATAGCCATTTGTGTCTTGTGGTTCTGGTCTTTTCTTTTACTTCCTAAAACAGGGGAGAAAGTAGTTTATGTTTATCATTTCCTAGCTCTATGTGGTTTAGCCATGATTTATGTTGCCCTAGTTGATCCAGCTGGTCTCTGTGATACTTTTTTCAATATTAAACATCTATGTTTTCATTAATGAATCCAGTTTGGTAATAGGTCAGGAAAATCTGAATTTAATTAATCACTCATCAAAAGAAGCTTTCTGTGTATTGATAACAGTTTATCTGTTTTCAATATGCAGGAGTTTTTTTTCTATATTATCGAGATTTTGACATAGAAAAAGCAGTCGGAAAAGACTGCTTCAGGTGTTTTACTGTTGTGATTCGTATCGTTTGACGATTCTATTTAAGCGCCACTGGTAACAGAGACCACTGACGATAAGACTGGCAATCAGGCCAATCCAGTAACTATAGGGACCAAGTCCAGTGACTTTTTCAAGCAGGAAGCCAACTGGGAGGGTGATTCCCCAGTAGGTTAGGACACCGAGATAAAAAGGTACCTTGGTATCTTTATAGCCACGCAGAATTCCTTGAAGTGGAGCCGCAAAGACATCTGCCACTTGGAAGAAGAGGCTATAGGTCATGAAAATGGCCGTCATTCTCAAAAAGTCAGGCTCATGCCCATAAAGTTCTGCTAAATCATAGCGCAAGAAGTAGAGGAAAATCAAGGTAAAGATAGAAAAACCTAGGGCTGTCAACCGTCCCAGCTTGCTGTAGCTCTTGACGGCATCCATGCGTCTAGCCCCAAATTCGTAGGAAATAATGATAGCCATGGCACTGGAAATGCTGAGAGGAAAGGCATACATGAGATTTGAGAAATTCATGGCCGCTTGGTGACTAGCAATCACTAGTGACGGATACTTAGACATAACCAAACCAACACCAGAGAAGATGGCGACTTCCGCAAAGACCGTTCCACCAATAGGGAGACCTAGTTTAAGGGCGTCAACCAGAGCTGCTTTATCAAGGGGTTGAATCCTTTCAATGTGGTAGGGCTTAATCTTTTTATGCTTTCTGATAACCGAGATGGAAATAAGAAGAAGGGCCCAGTAAGCCAATGAAGTTCCAAGTCCAGCTCCAGCTCCTCCTAACTCTGGTAAACCAGCAATGCCATAGATGAGGAGGAAATTGAAGAAACCATTGAGAGGTAGGAGCAGAAGCATGAGGTACATGGAAAGGCGCGTGAGGCCAAGTGCATCAAGGAAGGAACGAACCACGCTAAAGAGTAGAAGGGGAATAATCCCAAGACTCAAAAATCGTAGATAACCAAGGGCGACTTTTCTGACCAAAGGCTCCAGACCTAGATGATTCAAAACCAAGGGCGCCCCCAGAAAAACGAGGGCAAAGAGGATAAGTGATAGGCCCAAGGCCATATAAAGAAATTGATAGAAATCAGGTGCCACTCGGTCCTTGCGACCTGCCCCTAGATGGTGTCCGATAATAGGAACCAAGGCAGAGACGATACCTGTTAAGAAGGTGAAAAAAGGACTCCATAAACTCGTTGCCATGGCTACCCCCGCCAAGTGTAGGGTATCGTATTGACCAGTCATGGTAGTGTCCACAAAGGCTGCCGAAAAGTTGGCAAATTGATAAATCAGTATGGGCACAAAAATCTTGAAGAAAACAAGGAATCGCTCACGGAGAGAATGTGTTTCGTGCATTCTGTTTTCCTTTCTAAATTTTTCAAATTATATAATCATTGTACAACTGTTATCCAATAAAGTCTATAATTGACGGAAAGTTTGGGCCCATTCTCTCAAATTTTCGTCATCTCCCATAAAAGCCAAGCAGTGGAGAACTTCTTTATGTAATGAATTTCCCATGTTCTTATCGATAAATTTATAAAGGTATGTAGCTTCTAGTTCTTTAAGGTAGAGTTTTTGTAACATGAAATAGTCTGGTAATTGAATAGTTTTTAGTTCGTTTATATAGTAGTCACTATCTTCTTGATTTCCGTAAAGAATGATTTGGAAAATACAACGACTGATAACATCTAAAGTGACTCGATCTAAATTATTTCTAGGATTTTTATTGAGTATTGATAGGAGTTCCTTGATGTAGATTTTTAGCGCATCTTCTGTGAAGATATCCTTTACCATATCCAGTAAATCAATATCGAGAAGTGTCCAAATATCAATCGAAAAGAAGTAGTTTTGAAGTTCTGTAGCAATATCTTGGTTAACTGACTGGTTTTGAAGTTTTGAAACCTGACAGGTAATACAAAGACTAATCAGATAATCACTATAATTGGTTTCTCCTAAAATGCGAAACTTTTCTGCGACTTGCTCCAGTGCTTCAAAGTCTAGATGATTTGAGGCTTGATTGTATTGATTAGCAAGTTTTATGTAGGTTTCGTCCACAAGATATTCTTGTCCGAAAAATTCATTATATTCGACTTTTAGGTGTTTTAAAAGTTTGAAAAGAGTATCATTTGAGAGTGATGTTTTGTTATTTTCAAAGTCTGAAAGGCTCGCTACAGATCCAGCTACTTGAGCGAGTCTCTGGATAGTGAATTTTCTCTGTTTCCGAATCTGTTTAAATTTTTGACCTAGTTCCATATAATATTTCCTTATCGGATTTCCGAAATTTCAATAGTTGATACTATTAATAAACTAAAATAATAGTATCAAATGGAAGGAGGTAAAAGCAATGATTATTGAAAAAAATAAATCAGTTGCTGTATCACAATGATGGTTAAATTTTTTAAGCTACTTCCTAAAAAGGACATTATACTTTATATCATTTTTGCGCTTCTTTATTCCTGTCAAGGCATTGTTATTCCTGTAATTATCCAGATGGCAGGTCATTTAGATAGTAGTAATAGTCGGGATTTAGTAGTTTTTACATTTTCGAGTCTCTCTCTTTGGGTGGCTGTGTACGCTTTTATGTATATAGAGAATATTCTGCTTCGTTCTATTATTAGAGCGTTTAATGTAAGACTGTCAGAAAATATTTTAAAGAATCATGCTGTCTTTTGTAAAAACATATCGGATTCTGAGCTTTGCTCACTCTTGACACAAGATCTTGGAATTGTAGACCAGGAGTTCCTCCAATCTTTTCTTATCTCGCCAGTGTGGGGCGCCTCTGTCCTAGTATCTGTAATTTATCTGCTCAAACAAAATATTATTGTAGGTAGTCTTTTTACTGTAGGTGCCTTTCTGATGATTTTGCCTCAGTTTATATTTAAGAGAAAGTTAAAAGAGTCAGGAGAATTACTAAGTAGCTCAAAAGAGAAAAATTTAAGAGCTATTACAGACTTTGGTAAAGGGATTGAAACGATTATTTGCAACCAAGCAGAAAAAGAGAATGTAAAGCAAACTCTCATAACCCTTAGTGAGATGGAGACGACACAATTTAAGTATTATACACTTCAGAATTTAGTTATGTTTTGGACAGGACCTCTGAAAGCTGTCGGCTTGATTGGACCATTTGTGATTGGTCTTGTCATGAAACAAAATTCAATTACTACACTTATTGCTATGATGTCTGCTTCAACATATCTTATTAACCCCTTACAACAGATTCTGGAGGCTGTTGCAAGTATTCAATCAAGTCAAGTGATAAAAGATAAATTATTGACATTTGGAAGTGAGTCAGAAATTCCTTCAAAAGGGCTTCACATACATACTTTAGAAGAAATTCAGTTAAAAAACGTCACTAAATCTTATGATAATCAAGAGATTTTTCGAGATGTTACGGTTACTTTTTCATTGTCTCAGCATAATCTTATAGTTGGTGATAGTGGTATCGGAAAAACAACACTTTTTAGGTTAATATCAGGGCAAGATAAGGCATATAGTGGGAAAATCATTTTTAAAAGCATTGATGGAAGGGAGCTGACTCCAAATTTAGATAATATTGCAATTATTCATCAAAATCCCTATGTCTTTCATACAAGTGTGCGACATAATCTAACTCTTTATCAAGATTATTCTGATTCATTGCTCATTTCAACACTAAAAAAAGTTGGACTATGGGAGGCTTGTTGTCACCAATTAGACTATGAATTAACTGGAGATAACTTTTCAGGTGGTCAAATCATAAAACTTGAGATTGCACGTGCTATTTTGAGGAGCAAGCAGGTTTTACTTGCGGATGAGATGATGGCTTCTTTAGATGCAGCAAGTTCAAAAGAAATAAGTAATGTCTTGAAACAGTTGCCTAATAGTATTATTGAAATTGCCCATCATTATAAACTGGAAGATTACGATGCTGTCTATAGAATTGAAAATAAGTCAATCGTAAGAATTAAATAGCAAGAGCTACTTTCAGTAAAAGCAAGACAGAGTAGTTGCTTAGTCTTTTCTTTTGCTTTACAACTTGAAGATTTTAAATTCAAAGAAAACACCTAAGTCAAGTGACTCAGGTGTTCTTGTGTTATTTTTCTTTTTTGTTATGGTTCAAAATGGCATTGAGGACGATGGCAAGCAAGCTTGCAACGACGATACCGTTTGAGAAGAACATTTGGAAAGCATTTGGTAGGCTGTTGAAGAGGTTGCTGCCGTTAAGACCAACCCCTGCAGCGATTGATACCGCAGCAATCAAGAAGTTGTGTTCGTTATTGGCGAAATCAACACGTGCCAGGATTTGCATTCCTTGGATAGAAACAAAACCGAACATGACAAGCATAGCGCCACCAAGGACTGGACTTGGGATGATTTGCGCTAAGGCACCAAACTTAGGAAGGAGTCCAAGAAGAACAAGGAAACCAGCTGCATAGTAGATTGGCAAGCGAGTCTTGATACCTGACAATTTCACAAGACCAACGTTTTGTGAAAAACCAGTGTATGGGAAGGTGTTGAAGAGTCCACCAAGGAGAACAGCCAAACCTTCAGCGCGGTAACCGTTACGAAGGCGAGTGCTATCGAGTGGTTCTTTGGTAATATCAGAGAGGGCCAAGTAAACTCCAGTTGATTCAACCATAGACACTGTAGCTATAATACACATCATGATGATTGATGACAACTCAAACTTAGGAATTCCGAAGTAGAATGGTGTTGGCACGTGGACAATAGGTGCCGCAGCCACTGGTGAGAAGTCAACCAAGCCCATGCTTGCTGCGATGGCAGTACCGACAATCAAACCAATCAAGATTGAGATGGATTTGATAAATCCTTTAGTGAAAATATTAATCAAAAGGATGATGAGAACGGTGATAGCTGCAAGGAAGAGACTTTGACCAGTTGGTTTATCAACGTTGTTCCCCATATTTCCGATAGCCACAGGGATGAGGGTCAAACCAATAGTAGTGATGACAGATCCCGTAACGATAGAAGGGAAGAGATTGGCCACTTTTGAAAAGACGCCAGAAACGAGGATAACATAAATCCCTGAAATGATAAGGGCACCAAACATAGCGCCACTACCGTGTTTCTCACCAATCATAATAAGTGGTGCTACTGACTGGAAGGCAACCCCAAGAACAACTGGAAGACCGATACCGAAGTATTTATTAAGTTGAAGTTGGAGGAAGGTTGCTACACCACACATGAAAATGTCGGTTGAAATCAAATAGGTTAATTCATGAGCTGAATAGCCCAAGGCACCAGCAATCATGATTGGAACCAGGATTGATCCCGAGTACATGGCAAGTAGGTGTTGCAGTCCTAGAACCGCCGCCTGCGAATGTTTCTCTTTATTTTGCATTAGATGTCTGCCTCCTTAAATACGACCTGACCATTTTCAAAACGATCCAAACGAGCAAGTGAAACGACTGGGTAGCCAGCTTCTTCCAGAAGGGCACGACCATCTTGGAAAGATTTCTCAATAACGATACCGACCGCTTCGACGTGTGCGCCAGCTTCTTCGATGATTTGAATCAAGCCTTTGGCAGCTTGGCCGTTAGCTAGGAAGTCATCAACGATGAGAACCTTATCTTCAGGAGTGAGGAACTTGCTTGCGATAGAGACAGTACTAGTCACCTGCTTAGTGAAGGAGTAAACCTCAGCAGTGAGGATCCCTTCATTCATGGTGATATTTTTAGCCTTCTTAGCAAAGATCATAGGGACATCCAAAGCCTCAGCAGCATAGAGGGCTGGAGCAATACCAGATGCCTCGATAGTCACCACCTTGGTGATGCCTGCATCCTTGAACTTTTCAGCAAAGACCTTTCCAATCTCACGCATGAGATCAAAGTCCACTTGGTGAGTAAGGAAAGAGTCAACTTTGAGGATGTTCTCCCCAAGGACATTCCCATCTTTGAGAATGCGGTCTTCCAGTAATTTCATATTACCTCCTATAAAAAATAAAACTAAAGTGTATTTTGATTTTCTCAGATTCCATTGAGACTCTGACAAAGATCAAACCAATCGAATAACAGAAAAAGGCCTGCAAAGCAAGCCTTTAAAATCACAAAAAGACGGTAAAATCTTTTGATGACTTTATGACTTACTTATTGTTAGGTGTTACGGCACCTTGTAGAAACGTCACGCCGATTCGTGACATAAATAAGTAATGTTTTCATTATTCGATGAAGCTGTCGTTGGTTGATGATAAACCAACATCAACTCTATTATAATACTATATTTTCTTTGAAGACTCAAAGGATTTTTCCTATAAAAACGCACTATTTTAAAAGTTGGAAAATTTAATCTAACATTATTGTAAGATTTGTTGAGAAAGGTCGTTTCTTATAGCATTTCTGTTATAATAGTGAGAAATGAAAGAGGTTGAGTTATGCATAAGATTTTATTAGTGGAGGACGACGAGGTTATCCGTCAACAAGTCAAAAAAATGCTAGAACAGTGGGGTTACGAAGTTGTTCTTGTTGAAGATTTCATGGAAGTATTATCTATTTTTGTAAAAGTAGAGCCCCACTTGGTTCTTATGGACATTGGTTTACCTCTATTTAATGGTTACCATTGGTGTCAGGAAATTCGTAAGGTCTCCAAGGTGCCTATTATGTTCTTGTCTTCCAGAGATCAGGCCATGGATATCGTTATGGCAATCAATATGGGTGGGGACGACTTTGTGACTAAACCCTTTGACCAAAATGTTCTCTTGGCAAAAATTCAAGGGCTTTTGCGCCGATCTTATGAGTTTGGAAAGGATCAGAGTCTTTTGGAATATATGGGTGTGATTCTGAACCTTAAGGCTATGGATCTGGTTTATCAGGGAGAAGTCGTTTCTTTGACTAAGAACGAGTTTCAGATTTTACAAGTTCTCTTCGACCATGCTGGAAATATCGTTAGTCGGGAAGACCTCATGAAGGAGCTTTGGAACAGTGACTTCTTTATTGATGATAATACCCTGTCTGTCAATGTGGCACGTTTACGTAAGAAGTTAGAGGCAGTTGATTTGAAGGATTTTATTGAAACCAAGAAAGGTGTCGGTTACGGGTTGCGTCATGATGGATAAGCATCAATTTATCAAATATCAGATTAGGTCTCGTCTACCTTTCTATCTTTTGTTTATTTTTAATGGAATCATCTTGGTTTTGTTTGCCTTTTTATTTGAAGAGGCAGCAGATATTCTTCATTATGCCTTGACCATACTGACATTTGTGGCTATCATCATAGTTATTTGGGACTTGGTTAGCTCTTATCAGTCTTATAACTTAGCCTATCTCTATGAGAAAATGACACCATCAAGTCCTTTAGAGTTTTATCTAGCTCAGGCCTTGGAAAATGCTAAGGAGAGTCAAATGGTTCAGACTGAGGAGGAGCGCAAGCGCTATACAGATTTGATGGACTACTATACCCTTTGGGTGCATCAAATCAAGACGCCAATAGCAGCCAGTCAATTATTGTTAGGGGATGTTACAGATAGTAAAACGAGGGCTCTCTTGGAGCAAGAGGTATTCAAGATTGATTCTTATACCAATTTGGTCTTGCAGTATTTACGTTTAGAGAATTTTCATGATGATTTGCAGTTGAGGCAGGTTACATTAGAAGACTTGGTTAAAGAAGTTGTTAGAAAACATAGTCTTTTCTTTATTCAAAAAGGATTGACTATTAATCTACATGACTTGGATGTTGAGGTCGTTACAGATGAAAAATGGCTCTTGGTTATCGTAGAGCAGGTCTTATCAAATAGTTTGAAGTACACAAAGAGTGGTGGCATTGACATTTACTTCAAAGATAATAGGCTTTATCTTAAAGATTCTGGGATTGGTATCAAGGATAGTGATATTTTACGTGTTTTTGAGCGTGGTTTTTCAGGTTACAATGGCCGCTTGACTCAGCAGTCGTCTGGACTGGGACTCTATCTTTCTAAGAAAATTGCTGATCAGCTTGGACATGATATTAGTATTAGCTCCCAAGTAGGTCAAGGAACCACAGTTTCCATTCATTTTCAAAAGCAGAAGTTGGCTATTGATTAATAACTTACAAAAGTGTAAGAAATAAGGCTAGAAATGAAAGCAAGGGTTATGGTTGAGACCTTGCTTTTTCTATAAAATGGTATCAGAAGTTAAGTAAGAGGTTCCTAAAATCTCTTCCAAATCTATTAAATAAAGGAGCTTATTATGACATTACTAGATGTTCAACATGTTAAAAAAATCTATAAAACACGATTCAAAGGAAATCAGGTTGAAGCCCTTAAAGATATTCATTTTACGGTTGAAAAGGGTGAATATGTTGCAATCATGGGTGAGTCCGGCTCAGGAAAATCAACCCTACTCAACATCCTTGCCATGCTTGATAAACCAACAGCAGGGCGTGTCTATCTGAATGGTATGGACACAGCAACCATCAAAAACAAGGATGCTTCTAGCTTCCGTCGTGAAAGATTAGGGTTTGTTTTCCAAGATTTCAATCTTTTAGATACCCTATCAATTAAAGATAATATCCTGCTACCTTTGGTTCTTTCTCGTCGTCCACTTAAGCAAATGATGACACAAGTAGATGCAATCAGTCGTCAACTGGGAATTCATTCCTTACTGGAGAAGTACCCTTATGAAATTTCAGGTGGGCAAAAACAAAGGGTTGCGGTTGCGCGTGCAATCATCACTCAACCAGAAATCCTCTTAGCAGATGAGCCAACAGGTGCTCTGGATTCCAAATCTTCAGCGGCACTCTTAGATGTCTTTGATGCTATCAATACCAGCGGTCAGACCATTCTCATGGTAACTCACTCGACAGCGGCCGCCAGTCGAGCGAAGCGTGTTTTGTTTATCAAGGATGGTATTCTTTATAATCAAATCTTCAAAGGGGATAAGTCTGAACATCAAATGTTCCAAGAAATTTCCGATACACTAACTGCAATGGCAAGTGAGGTGAACTAATATGTTTCGTCTAACCAATAGACTGGCTTTGTCCAATCTCATAAAAAATCGTAAGCTTTATTATCCTTTTGCTTTGGCAACTATTCTGGCTATTGCCATTACCTATATTTTTACGTCTTTAACGCTTAATCCACATCTGGATGACTTAACTGGGGCAGATGCTATCAAGATGGTTTTGGGGATGGGACTTGGAATTGTCGCCCTATCCTCTGGAATTATTGTTCTTTATGCCAATAGCTTTGTTATGAAAAATCGTTCAAGGGAGCTTGGTCTCTATAGTGTGCTAGGCTTAGAGAAGCGTCACCTCTTTAGTATGATTCTAAAAGAAACAGTGATTATGAGTTTTGTGACTTTGCTTCTAGGTATAGGTGTGGGGGCACTTTTCGATAAACTCATTTATGCTTTTCTTCAAAGGCTTATCGGTGAAAGTACTGGTTTAGTTTCGACCTTTCAAGTAATGACAATTCCTATTGTTCTTGTCATCTTTGCTTGTATTTTTGGTTTGTTGGTTTTGGTAAATGGTTTCCGATTGCTACGGCTTAATCCTTTACAATTAACTAAAGATGGCCTTAAGGGTGAAAAAAAAGGACGTTTCCTAGTTATTCAAACCCTTTTGGGACTTGGTGCTATGGGGTATGGTTACTATCTTGCTCTCTCTGTTCAGAATCCAGTAACGGCTATTATGAGTTTTTTCCTAGCTGTTCTACTGGTCATTCTAGGGACTTACCTTCTCTTTAATGCCGGGACAACAGTTGTTCTGCAACTCTTGAAAAAGAAGAAGAGCTACTATTACAAGCCCAATAATATGATTTCCATTTCCAACCTTGTCTTTCGGATGAAGAAAAATGCAGTTGGGCTGGCGACTATTGCTATCCTCTCAAGTATGGTTTTGGTGACGCTTGTAGGAGCTGCTAGTATCTATGCTGGGAAAAAAGACTATCTAGTGAGTGCTGCTCCACATGATTATTCAGTTTCGGGCAATAAAGTTGACCTTACAAGCACTAAAAAGCTTATGGATGATTTCTTAATCAAAACAGGTGAGCAAGCAAATGAAGAAGTAGCTGTCTCTTATCTTTTGTTTGGTATAAAAAATCAAGAAACTAATAAGTTAACCGTTTTTACTAAAAATGAAAGAAAAGTTGTTCCAAAATCAATTGTTCTGGTCTTCTCTCAAGAAACCTTTAAGCAATTGACAGGGAAAGAACTCAATCTCAGTTCTAATCAAATTGCCTTATACACTAAGAATAAAACATTGAAGACGCAAAAGAGTCTGTCAATAGATGGTAAGAACTACCAGATTCATAGGCAAATTGGTGACTTTATCAATAAAAAAGTACCAAATATCTATAAGATTATTGTGTCAGATTATAGCTACCTTGTTGTTCCTGATATGGATGATTTTCAAGAAAGTATCAAAGGAACAGCAACCACCCAAGCTACCTATGTTGGTGTTAATGTCAAAGACCCTTCACATGATGCCAAGAAAAATTCAGATTTGTTAGACAAAATCACGGATAAAGAAACACAACAGTTAGCTGGACAAACTACTGGCCTCCCTAAGTCTTACTTCACTGCAAATAGCCGATATGATGCAGAAGGCATGGTAAATGGCTTTGTTGGTGGAACCTTCTTTATCGGCATCTTCCTATCCATCATCTTCATGCTTGGCACAGTTCTCGTGATTTACTATAAACAGATTTCCGAGGGTTATGAGGATCGTGAGCGCTTTGTTATTCTTCAAAAGATTGGCTTGGACGACCTCCAAGTCAAGCAAACCATTGGAAAGCAAGTCCTTACTGTCTTCTTCCTCCCCTTGATTTTTGCCTTTATTCACTTGGCCTTTGCCTATCATATGATCAGTTTGATTGTGCGTATCATTGGAGTTCTTAATCCAAGTCTTATGTTAGTGGTTACTATCATTGTTTGTGGCGTATTCTTCCTAGCTTATATCTTGGTTTTTGCCCTAACGTCTCGTTCCTATCGTCGAATCGTATCGATGTAATTGACATAGAGTCTAGTTCATGCTAGGCTCTATTTCTTTTATGCTATAATAGATGACAGAATTATAAATCATCGGAGAAAACACATGTCACAGACTATTGATGTCAAACGTTATGAGGAATTGGCACGTCAAAAGCAAGGGGAGCACCGAAAGTTTCTAGCACAACTCAAGAAGAAGGCCCCTAAAAATTTAGATAAGATTGTTCAGCAGGTACACAATGAAGTCTTTCAAGAAATTGATTGTACCCAGTGTGCTAATTGTTGTAAGACGCTTGGTCCCGACTTCACAGAGCAGGACATTACTCGCATTGCCAAGCATTTTCGAATGAAATTACCTGCCTTTGAGGAGATGTACCTTCAGGTAGATGAGGATGGCGACAAGGTCTTCAAGTCTATGCCTTGTCCCTTCTTAGGGCCTGATAATCTCTGTGATATTTATGATGTCCGTCCTAAGGCCTGCGCAGCCTTTCCTCACACGGATCGTAAGAAAATCTATCAGATCAATCATCTGACTATCAAAAATACGCTTTTCTGTCCAGCAGCCTACCTTTTTGTGGAAAAACTCAAGGATAGGATTTAGAAAGGAACTGTTATGAAACGATTTAATGCAGGTGTTTTCACCCTACTTATCATTGCTGCCTATTTTATTGCAACAGCTTTTATTCCAGATTTGTATTTGGCTTTTAATTATAAGTTGATTTTGGCCTTGCTTTTTGTGCTTTTGAGCTGGCAATCTAAGGGGAAATTTCTCTTTTTCTTGGGGATGGCTTTTCTATCGACCTATATCCATGACCTCTTTAGATTGGACTATTCGGAATGGACACTCTTTGTAGGAATTCTTATCTTGGGGATTGCAGTGGACCGTTTGAGCAAGCCAAGTTATAAGAAAAAATTCTCTTACAAGGTGTCTAAAGAACATGAGCGAGAAATTTTTGCTAAGACTCTTTTTTCAGAGTCTGTGCAGGTGGTGACTTCTCAAAACCTCGAAACTGTCTATGCCAATGCTGATTTTGGGCGTTTGACCTTGGATTTGCGTCAGGCTCAGTTTATGACGGACCGACCTCAGATTGTGGTTCAGGCAAATTTTTCTCAGGTTATCATTCGAGTGCCCAAGGATTGGCAAGTGGATACCCACGGACTTCATACTAGCCTAGCAGGAGTGAAAGGCTATGATGGTCTAGGAGAGCGAGAATTATCAAGCGCTACAGTAGCTCTAACAGGCTCGGTATCCTTTGGACAAGTAACTATCAAACATTGAAAATAATGAAAGAGCGAAAGCTCTTTTTTTCTTGCAAATCCTTCTTGTATAACATTGAATGCGTTTACAAATAGTGCTATACTGGTAGTGGAAATAATTAGAAAATTGCAATCATTTACTAGAAAGGAGTTTTCTTATGGAACGATTTAATCTTCGGTCCTTCTTGTTGTTTTTACTAGCAGCTTGTTTTATCGCTAGTGCCTTTATTCCAGATTTTTGGATCATGGTCAACTATAATCTGGTCTTCTTCGTGGCCTTCTTTTGTTTTGGTATCTTGAATAGACGACCTCTCCTTATTTTTCTTGGTTTGGCCTTCTTATCACCCTATGTTCATGACTTGTTAGACCTCGATTTTGCACAGTGGAATCTCTTTAGCGGTATCTTTCTAATAGGTTTGGCTTTAGAGTTGCTATATGGCCGTAGTCAAAAGAAAGGTCTCACTAAAGACTATAAGGTCAATAAGAACGACCAAGAAGGACCACATATTTCTGTTAAGACATATATGGCTGAGGATAGGTATCGCATCTATTCTCAAGAAGTCGAAACGGTTGATATGAATATGGCTTTCGGTGAGCTGTGGCTGGATTTGAGTCAAGCCAGCTTTGCATCAAGTCAGGTAGCAGTTCATCTTGATGCTAAGTTTGGTGAAGTTCATATTCGACTTCCTCATGGTTGTGTCATGGACACCACTGGAATCTCACATCCCCTATCATCTGTAAGGGTGGATCGTTTTGAATCTGATTTAGAGCAAGTTGAAACGAGACTTCATCTGAGCGGAAGTCTCTTCTGTACGGAGTTGGAAGTGGAGTATTAAGGGAGTCCAATGATATCAGCTCTATTGTCAATTAGCATGGTTCCTATACAAAAGAAAGGAAATCACAGGTATGAGCGAAACGATTATTCAAGTCACATCCCTTGGAAAACGCATCAAGGGAAAGACCATTTTAGAGGATATTAGTTTTGAGATAAATCAGGGAGATTGTGTTGCCTTGATTGGACCTAATGGGGCGGGTAAGACTGTCTTGATGTCTTGTATTCTTGGTGATAAAAAGCCCAGCAGTGGTCAGGTCCTCATTGATGGAAAGGCAGGTAAGGCCAAAAATAAAATCGCGGTTCTCCTCCAGGAAAATACCATTCCAAATAGTTTAAAAGTGGAAGAGCTGATTGCCTTCTTCCAATCTATTTCTGATAATCCCTTGACCAATCAAGAGGTTCAGGAACTCCTGCAATTTAAGGAAGACCAGTACCAGCAGTTTGCGGACAAACTCTCAGGTGGTCAAAGACGTCTTCTGGCTTTTGTCCTTTGTTTGATTGATAAACCTAAAATCCTCTTTTTAGACGAACCGACAGCGGGTATGGATACCTCCACTCGTCAGCGTTTCTGGGAGATTGTTAATGATTTGAAAAAATCAGGTGTGACCATTCTCTATTCCTCTCACTATATTGAAGAAGTGGAACACACGGCTGACCGTATCTTAGTCCTCCATCAAGGGAAACTTATCAGAGATACTACGCCATACGCTATGCGACATGAAGAGAAAGAGAAACAAGTCACTCTTCCAAGTAGCTTTGTTAGCATTGTTCATGGACTGCCAGATATCTATGAAATCACTGAAAAGAGGGATGTCATCAGCTTCATGACCAAAGATATCGAAAAGGTATGGCAAAGTCTTGAAAATTCGGGCTGTGGAATTTCTGATATTGAAATTCAAAATAAAACACTCTTGGATAGCCTATTTGATTCAACAAGGGAGGACAAGGCATGAAAGCATTACTAAAAATTGAATGGATTAAAACGTGGCGAAGTTGGCCAGTCTTTATCATGGGAATCGGGATACCTGTCGGATTTTTCCTCCTTTTTTCTAGTATCTTCTCAGCACCTACTCCAGAAGCTCAAAAAGAGTTTTTGCTGTCTTATATGCTGACCATGACTGGCTTCTCCATGTCTAGTTTTGGTTTGTTTACCTTTCCCTATATGTTGCAAGAGGACCGAATTGAACACTGGTTGACCTATATCGAGCACTCAAAGGTTAGTATTGCAGCTTATTATCTTTCTAAAATCTTTCGTGTGCTTCTAAACTTTATGGTTGCCATCATTGTGACCTTTTGTGTAGGTGCCTTTTTCCGAGATGTAGAGATGCCATTCTTTAGATGGGTAGGGTCAGGTGCTCTCTTACTTTTGTCCGGTCTGCTCTTTCTAGCTTTTGGTTTACTTATCGCTCAGATTAAATCTCAACAATTCATGTCTCTTGTGGCAAATATTATTTACCTTGTCTTGCCTATAGTGAGTGGTTCATGGGTTCCTATTTCCATGTTCCCTAAGTGGGTTCAGAGCATCTCTGAGTGGACACCTGTCTATCATGTCAATGAATTGGTCGTTAATTTTGCTATCAATGGGAAATTTTCATGGAAATCACTCCTGTTTATTGTAGCTTATACTGCAGTAGCAACAGGGCTTGCACTCTTTATCAAGTCTCAAAGGGAAAGTGATCGAGGTTAAAGGAGAAATAATGGATATCTGGCAGAAAATGTATGAAAAGGCTCAAGCCTTGTATCAGCCACAGGAAGTCTCAGACTTTGTCTATGCTAGACACGTTGTGGCTGCCGTTGAGGCTGGAGATGGGCAAATTTTCACGGGCTTTTGTATGGAAGGAACGTGTGGTGTTTTCCATCTATGTGCCGAAAGAGCTGCCCTTTTCAATATGTATCAAGAAACTGGTCAAACTAAGGTCAAGCGTATTATCGCCTTTCGTGACCAGCCACCTCATGGTGGACCATCTGGCATGCCTTGTGGGGCTTGTCGAGAATTTCTAATGGAACTCCATCCTGACAATCGTAACTTGGAGTTTATGGTTGACTACGACACACGTCAAACCATTACTTTGGGCGAATTATTGCCACTATGGTGGGGCGAAGAACGGACTCAACAGTTTGAAGAGAAGTTAGAAGATAAGTCTTAAGGTTTATAAAATCAATAATCCTCGCATCTTAAGTGTGAGGGTTTATTTTTTTTGAAATTAATTTCAGAAAATTCGAAATTTACCTTGGAATTCAAAATGAAAGTGCTATACTATTCTGTGAAAATAGAAAGAAGGTTTCATTATGGAGTCACTTGTATCTTTTAGTAAATGGCTCAGCAAATGGTTTACTGTAGCTGTTATCCTCTGGGCGGCCTTTAACTATGCCCTTCCCGCAACTAGTAGTTGGGTCATTCCCAATACGGCTTATCTGCTTGGTTTGATTCTCTTTGGTATGGGGCTTACCTTGACAACTGAAGATTTTAAACGTATTGCTAAGCGTCCAATTCCAGTTGTTCTCGGGACTGTAGCCCACTATGTCATCATGCCTGGTTTGGCTTGGTTGCTTTGTATGATTTTCCATCTGAAAGGTGCGACAGCAGCAGGGGTTATCCTTGTTGGCTCTTGTCCAAGTGGGACTTCATCGAGTGTCATGGCCTTCCTTTCAGGTGGGGATGTTGCCTTGGATGTCTCTATTGAAACCCTCTCAACTCTTTTGGCACCACTCATGATTCCAACCCTCTTGTCATTCTTGGCTGGTCAGTACGTGAGTGTCCCTGCCCAAAGCCTCTTCCTAAGTACCTTGCGTATCGTGGTTGTCCCTATTATCTTGGGTGTGCTCGTTCACTCAATCTTTGGTAAGAAAATCGATGCCATCATCAAGATTATGCCTTTGATTTCACAAGCTGCCATCCTCTTGATTGTTGGAGCAGTTGTTTCTGCCAACCATGCCAATATTTTCACAGCAGCGACAGCCCTTGTTATCCCAGTTGTTATGCTTCATAACCTTTGTGGTTATGCCCTTGGTTTTGGATTTTCAAAAATCCTTGGTTTGGAAGAACCACAACAAAAAGCCATTACTTTCGAAGTGGGGATGCAAGACTCAAGTCTTGGAGCAACCCTTGCCATGAAATATTTCGTGCCACAAGCTGCCATCCCATCAACTATCTTCAGTATTTGGCACAATATCTCAGGTTCTATCCTTTCATCATGGTGGAAGAACCATTCAAAAAATAATTAAAAAGATAAATGAAAAGCTGACCTTGGGTTGGCTTTTATTTTTTAATAAAGAATCTTTTTCGAGACTTTCCTTAGGTAATGACGGACGTCAGCGAACTTCAAAGAAGTTCCATACCTAAGCTTAGAGTATAAGGTCTCGAAACTTCCGAACCCCTGAAGTTTAAGTTCTTCAGGGGTTTTTATCACAGCGGAAAGTCTCAGTTATACTCACTTCGTTCTCAAAGAGAATCATCTGTCATTCTTTGCTGACTTTCTTAGTTCATGGAACATTTGAAATTGTTTATTTACTTCTTGAAAAGGAAGTTTTTGACTATGTTATAATGGAAGGACAAAAGCAGTTTAGGAGAATGTTATGGCAACAATTGGTATTGATTTGGGAACGACGAATAGTCTAGCGGTTACCTATCGTGAGGGTGAGGTTGAGCTGATTCCAAATGGCTTTGGCGAATATTTGACGCCTAGCGTGGTCCATGTGTCTGATGATGTTTTGACGGTTGGAAAAATTGCGAAGGAACGCTTAGTGACTGACCCTGAGAATACGGCCCAACTCTTTAAACGTTCAATGGGAACCAATGAAATATTTTACCTTGATGGGGAAGCTTTCTCGGCAACGGATTTGTCAACTTTGGTGGTTAAACAATTAGTAGCAGATGCGGAGAGTTACTTAGGTGAAAAGGTAGATGAGATACTTATTAGTGTGCCAGCTTATTTTAACGAGAACCAACGATCTGCGACTAAGGCTATTGGACAACGATTGGGCATTAAGGTAGAACGTTTGATTAACGAGCCTTCTGCGGCAGCTATTTCTTGTCATAAGATTGGTATGGACGAGTCTTTCATCGTTTTCGACTTTGGAGGAGGAACGCTTGATGTTTCTGTGGTTGATTGCTTTGATAATGTGATTTCAATTGTTTCCATTGCAGGTGATAACTTCTTGGGTGGTAGTGACTTTGATAAGGCTATTGCTGAAGACTTTTGCCAGTCGCAAGGGATTGATTTGGAGAAATTAGATAGGAAGCAAAAATCTAGTCTCCTCTTATCCGCAGAACGATGCAAACTCAAGCTGCAAAAGGAAAAAGTGGCTGCGGTATCCTTGACCTATGATAACCAATATTACATGAAACAATACAATCAGGCAGAGCTTAAGACCATCATTCAACCGGTTCTTGACCGTGTTAAGAAAGTTATTGGTAGGGCGGTGAGTGATAGTGGTTACAAGGCACATGAACTGGATGCCTTTATCTTGGTCGGTGGGTCTAGCATGATGCCTTTGGTTCAATCTTATATCACGAATCTGCTCAATCTTCCTATTAAGCGTCTGAAGGATATGGATGAGTTGGTTGCACGTGGTTTGGGGACTTACTTGGCAGTCAAGGAGCGTCAAGAGAAGGTCAAAGATTTGGTGATTACAGATATTTGTCCCTTCTCATTGGGAATCAGTGCCTATGACTCTGACTTTGATAAAAATATCTTTTCAAAGGTCATTAATAAGCTATCTGTCCTTCCAACCTCTGCAAGCAAATATTATTATGCCAGTCGGGGACAGAAACAATGTCGTTTTATGATTTATCAGGGAGAATCGCTCGATCCTGAGGCAAATCTCTTTTTGGATGAGTTTATTATCGATGTTCCTGGGACTGCGACTAAGACAGAGTTTTTTGAGACCACCTTTACTTACGATATTAATTCCATGCTCTATATAGAGGTTAAACTGGGGTCAACAGGCGAGACTAAAACGTATCGTATCGGTAGTCAAAGTAAAATCGAAGAAGTCGACAAGAGTGAGCATTTGGAGAATATCAAGCTTGTCTCTGATCAATTGTCCTTTGAGGCCGACTTTAAAACGCAGACTGAGCGGGCCTATCGTTTAATTATGGAAATGCCTTATAAGATGCAATTACATTTTTTGTGGCAAATGGAAGATTTTGAAAAAGGCTATCAGTTGGCTATTAACAATATCAAGAAGCGAAAAGAGATTGTGAAACGCTACCAAGCTTATCTTGATAGCATTGAAAATATCATGTCACTAGATGATTTGGATATTTTCCGTCAAGAAGAAGCTGACCATGAGGAGACTGGTGAGCCCTTTGATAGGTCTGATGACCCTAATTTCTGGAGATAGGAGGTGACGCATGAATTTTTGGTCGATTTTGGGCATTCAACCAACCAATAATCTTAAAGACATCAAGAGAGCCTATGCCAAACAGAGTAAGGTCTATCACCCTGAGGATGACCCTGAAAATTTCCAACGCCTGCAAAAGGCTTATCAAGAGGCCCTTGCCTGGCAAAAATTGCATTCTGAAAATGAGGATATGGATGCCGTCATAGGCCATAAACAGGCCGATGGCAGCGTGGTCGGTCTGGTATCTGCCTCTCAGCTAGAAGCTTCCTTTAAACAAGCTGCAGATGCTAGCAAGTCTAGTCAAAATCAAGAAAGTTTTGAAGAACTTGAGCTTACGGCTTCTGCGACGGAAGAAGTCGAAGACAAGCAAGTGACAGAACATGACTTTCAGCAGGTGATCTCTGAGGAAGAACAGGAACAGTTGGATGAGTTAGCCTTATCTGATATTCATGAAACGTTCAATCATAGTGAGCCTTATTCAAGGACTAGCGAGGACTCTGTTCTTAGAGAAGATTTAGCTATTAAGGATCAGGATAGTTTTCTTCAAGTTGTTGAGGAGTATTTTCTTTGCAATCCTCTGACTATTTCTAAACTCAAAGGTTATATCAATCAGTGCTCTGATTTGGGCTGGTTGGGTGATCAGGATTTTGCCTACCGTTTGACTAAGACTATAGGAGCTATACTCGAAAGAGGCGGCCTGAAATATGAGACCTTGGAAGGGCTTGAAACGTTAGCCAAGGAGTTTGATTTCACATTGTTGGAGGCCTACCTTTGTGACCTCTTGGATAAGAAATACAAGCAAGATGTTTGGCAGGGACGTCCGATACGTCAAGTGACAGAAGTGACCGAGCCCACCCGAACAGGGCAAAAGATTATTGTCGTCTATTTTCTCATTATGGTATGTGGTATCTTTTTCCTCGCCAATGGCTTTTTCACCCGAGAAATGCTGAAATCGCAACCTAAGAAGATACAAGTCATTACAGGGCTTACAGGAAATGAACTGGTCTCACAGGGGACGGTAGATAAAGCAGCATCTGCCATATCTGATTTGGCTAAAAAGTCAGACAAGCCCATTTCTGACACTAAAAAGGTGGTCTACGACCAGGCCAGTTCAACCTTTGTGATTGAGGATAGCTCGACAGGACAGCGTCAAGAACTACCAGGTGTGACAGAAGTTTATGTTTTGCCGGTCTATGAAAATGGCCAAGAGACCAAGGGGATTGCAACAACAACTGACGGTAGCAATTGGGAACTTAGAGATAGTGACGGCCAAGTCCGTGGTCCAATTACTTTATTAGTTGCCATGTCATCAGATATTGCTATCAAGAGTGAAAATGGTAGCTACACTACGGTAGAGAAGGAGTAGGACATGAAAGATTTTATTTTAAGAAATAGTGAAAGAGTCTTCGCTCTCCTCCTTACAGGTATTTTCCTAGCTCTCTTGTATTTTGGAAATCAGAAAGGCTTACATCTCTGGTTTGAAAGTGGGCGTGAAAGTGGTAGTCTAGGCTTGGTGACGGGAATCTTTATCGTTTTTTTGCTTGGGTTTATCGCTATTATCTGGATATTAACGGATAGATTTCTCCTCTTTGTCTTAACCAAGATGGGTTATTATAGCGAGGATTGGTCTAAAGTTGTTGGTGTCATCATTGGAAAGAGAATTGCCAAAGCACCAAGAACAAGGGCTAATCATTTCTTAGTGGTTAAGGTTGGTGACACTAAACGTAACTTTTTCGTCAGCCAATCTAACTTTAATATTCTTGAAAAGGGTGATAGCCTTTGGCTACGGAAAGTCAGAGTACATTATAAAGGACGTGTCGTCCGCACATATTATGAACTCGCTGAGCGATATTAGACTATAGAAAGCTGACCTTAGGTTGGCTTTTTTTACGTCACATGACAAATGTCATGTCATGTCATGACATCTGGTGCTAAAAAGAGAGTGACCAAAAAGATATACTTTAGTCATAACTTAGAAATAATAAAAAACGAAAGAGGTCATCTCATGAAAATCAAAACATCTTACCTTATCTACGCTGTCATCGGAACTGTCTTTGCTGGACTTAGCATGTTTACTGACATCTTTGAAAAAGGCAATTTTGAAGCTATCTTCTCAAATCTAGGCATGATTATTGGCTTGTCTATCTCAGCCTACATTCTCATCACTATGGCTAAAAGTTTTATCGACCTTGTCATTAAAGAATTGAAAAACTAGGAGGCCCAGTATGAAATTATTGAAAATACTAAGCATTATGCTCCTAGCAACAACTTGGACCATCCTCTTTGCTTATGTTCTACTTCATGGCAGCAGTGATATTCTCTACAGTGTTATGGGTGTGTCTGTTGCAGCTTGTTATGTTTTTTTAGCTTTTTATCAAAAGAAAGGAAATCACAAACATGAGTGAAGCGGTTCTTCAAATCACAAATCTTGTCAAAAAGATCAAAGGAAAAACAATTTTAGACAATATTAGCTTTGAGATGGGACAAGGCGACTGTCTTGCCTTAATTGGGCCAAATGGTGCTGGTAAAACGACCTTAATGTCCTGTATTCTTGGTGATAAGAAAGCCAGTAGTGGTCAAGTCTTTATCAAGGGCAAAACGGGTAAAGCACAAGATCAAATTGCAGTTCTCCTCCAAGAAAATACCATTCCCTCACAATTAAAAGTCAAGGAACTGATTACTTTTTTCCAAGATATTTCTGAGAATGGATTATCTAAAGTAGAGATTCAAGCACTCTTACAATTCAAAGACGATCAGTATCAGCAGTTTGCGGACAAACTCTCAGGGGGACAAAAACGTCTTCTTGCTTTTGTTCTCTGTCTAATTGGCAAGCCTGACATTCTCTTTTTAGATGAGCCGACAGCAGGGATGGACACTACGACACGCCAACGTTTCTGGGAAATCATCAATGATCTGAAAAAGTCAGGTGTGACCATCCTCTATTCGTCCCACTATATCGAAGAAGTCGAGCACACAGCGGACCGTATCTTGGTCCTTCATCAAGGGAAACTCATCAGGGATACTACGCCACACGCTATGCGTAGCGAAGAAAAGGAAAAACAAGTCACCTTACCAAGTCGCTTTGCGCCAAGTCTTGACAAACTGGCAGACATTTATGATGTGACTGAAAAACGTGATGTTGTAACCTTTATGACAAAAGATATTGAAAGTGTATGGAGTAGTTTACAAGCTCAAGGCTGTCGCATTTCTGACATTGAAATTCAAAACAAAACACTTTTAGATAGCTTATTTGATAGCACAAGGGAGGACAAGTCATGAAAGCACTACTTAAAATCGAATGGATAAAAACATGGCGCAGTTGGCCCGTCTTTATCATGTCTATCGGAATGCCCGTCGGATTTTTCCTCTTGTATTCAGGTATGGAAATGAGTCCTGACCCAGAGTCACAAAAAGCCTTTATCTTGTCTTATATGTTGACAATGACAGGATTCTCTATGTCCAGCTTTGGTTTCTTTACCTTTCCCTACATGCTTAGAGAGGATCAAACGGAGCATTGGCTAACCTACATCGAACATTCAAAAATCAGTATTCAGGCCTACTACCTCTCTAAAATCTTCCGAGTTCTTATGAACTTTATGGTTGCTATCATCGTAACTTTCTGTGTAGGAGCTTTTGTGCGTGATGTTAAGATGCCATTATCACATTGGCTTGGTTCAGGGGCTCTTTTACTCTTGTCAAGCCTAGTCTTCCTATCCTTTGGCTTGCTCCTAGCTCAAATTAAGTCTCAACAAATCATGGCTATCGTCGGAAATATCGTCTTTCTTGGACTTGCTATTATCGGTGGTTCTTGGATGCCAGTTACCATGTTTCCAAAATGGGTTCAGCACATTTCGGAGTGGACACCTATCTACCATATCAATCAGTTGGTAGTCAATTTCGCAAAAAAAGGGGAATTTTCATGGAAATCACTCATTTTTATCTTGGTCTATGCTACAATAGCTACAGGCTTAGCCCTTTTTATCAAATCGTACAGAGAAAGTGACCATGTTTAGAACATACCAGAAAAATGATTTTGCTTATTTTGTTAGTCTGATTTTCCTAGTCTTCCCAATCTTAGGAGTCTTTGGTGGGTATTTTCCAGTTTGGACCATAGTTTTGACTGGACTGTTTACCATAGCTTATCTCCTGATGGTATATTTGAAAAAAGCTTATAGTAAGTGGATTCCCTTTCTGTGGTTTTACACTCTAGCTTACATTATCTTTATGACCCTGACCTTCCAGGGGGGGATGATGTGGTTTATTTTTTTCAACGTCAATCTTCTCGTTTGGCGCTTTGAGGATAGCATATCATCTTATCGCTTCTTATCCTTTCTAGCGACACTCTTGATTTTGACGTTATCATCCTTCCTATTGACAGACGATTTGGGTACCCACCTCATGTCTATGGCTATTCTCCTCTTTTCGTTGGGAATGTACTATTTTCAAAACCGTATACGTCAGGAGAGAAAGATGGAAGAAGCCAACCGTACCATCAATATCCTATCAGCTGAAAATGAACGTAATCGTATTGGTCGTGACTTGCACGATACCTTAGGGCATACCTTTGCCATGATGAGTCTTAAAACCGAGTTGGCTTTGAAACAGATGGACAAGGAGCAGTATGAAGCTGCTAGAAAGAATCTGGAAGAATTGAACCAGATTAGCCGAGACTCCATGTATGAGGTGCGTGAGATTGTCAATAAGCTCAAGTACCGAACGGTGGCCGAGGAGCTACTGGAACTTGAGCGGCTCTTTGACCTATCTGATATCGTCCTGACCGTGGATAGTAGCCTTGATTTAGACAGCCTGTCACCCGTTAGTCAGTCTACCTTGTCCATGGTGCTTCGTGAACTGGCTAATAATGTCATCAAACATAGCCAGGCCGATAGCTGTCAGATTCGTCTAAGACGTGATCATGGTATTGTCCTTGAGTTTGAGGATGATGGTTGTGGCTTTGAGGAAGTCACTGGACAAGAACTACACAGTATCAGAGAGCGCCTCAGTTTGGTCGATGGAGACTTGGAAATTCTGTCTCAATCGCATCCAACCATTATTCGTGTGCATTTGAAAGAGGGAGGAAAAGCATGAGATTGTTAGTTGCCGAAGACCAGTCAATGTTGAGGGATGCTCTCTGCCAACTTCTCATGTTGGAAGACGATGTCGAAGAGGTCCATGCGGCCAGTGATGGTCAAGAAGCCATTGCTCTCTTGGAAAAAGAAGAAGTCGACGTAGCCATTTTAGACATTGAAATGCCAGCTAAGACAGGCCTTGATGTCCTAGAGTGGATCCGTGCCAACCAAAGAGAAACGAAGGTCGTTATTGTGACCACCTTCAAACGTAAAGGCTATTTTAAACGAGCCCTTGCAGCGCAGGTGGATGCCTACGTGCTCAAAGAGCGTTCCATCAGTGACCTCATGGCGACCATCCATACCGTCCTAGCAGGTCATAAGGAGTACTCACCAGAGCTTGTCGAAGGTGTCGCCTTTGATAATAACCCACTCAGTCAACGTGAACAAGAAGTCTTGGCTATGGTTGCCCAAGGGTCAACCAACCAAGAAATCGCTGAAACCCTCTTTCTTTCAAATGGAACTGTCCGAAATTACATGACAGCCATCCTGACCAAACTTGATGCAGGCAACCGAACAGAAGCCGTCCGCATTGCCAAAGAAAAAGATTGGTTGGGATGAGGAGAAGTTTATAAAAGAAATTTTATTAATTAAAGGTCACCATATGGTGGCTTTTTTGTACCTTATAATCTATCTAAACATTCACAAGCAAGAATGAGAGAAGTTGAAATGAGCCTCTACAGGAATATGTAGAGGCTTTGATGAATTATTGAATTGTGTCATTTTGTTTAGTGAATTAGACGGGTGGTTTTGATTTTTTCAAGTATCAAAACTATTTTCTCTTTTTCGAGAATAACACTTGGTTTCCTTTTTTAACTGCTTTATAATAGAGTAATACTAAGGTCTTCTGCTGTGATAAAGAAGGCAGATTTTAGGAGATGAGAAATTGGCTTTTTGTGTTTAGAGGACACGGTTTGTTGATTTTTTACTGTAGGAGATAGATATGACAATGATAGAAGTGAAACATCTTCAGAAAAATTTTGTGAAGACAGTCAAGGAACCGGGGTTGAAGGGGGCTTTGCGTTCCTTTATTCATCCTGAAAAGCAGACCTTTGAAGCGGTCAAGGATTTGACCTTTGAAGTGCCCAAGGGGCAGATTCTAGGTTTTATCGGGGCAAATGGTGCTGGGAAGTCGACCACCATTAAAATGCTGACAGGAATTTTGAAACCGACATCTGGTTTTTGTCGGATTAATGGCAAGATTCCACAGGATAATCGCCAGGATTATGTCAAGGATATTGGAGTCGTTTTCGGACAACGCACCCAGCTATGGTGGGATTTGGCACTGCAAGAGACCTACACGGTTTTGAAAGAGATCTATGATGTACCGGACTCGCTTTTCCATAAGCGCATGGACTTTTTGAATGAAGTTTTGGATTTGAAGGACTTTATCAAGGATCCCGTGCGGACTCTTTCACTAGGTCAACGGATGCGGGCGGATATTGCGGCTTCCTTACTTCACAATCCCAAAGTTCTCTTTTTAGATGAGCCGACTATTGGTTTGGATGTGTCGGTCAAGGATAACATTCGACGTGCTATCACCCAGATTAATCAGGAGGAAGAGACAACTATTCTCTTGACTACTCATGATTTGAGTGATATTGAGCAACTCTGTGATCGGATTTTTATGATTGATAAGGGGCAAGAGATTTTTGATGGAACGGTGAGTCAGCTCAAGGAGACCTTTGGCAAGATGAAGACTCTTTCCTTCGATCTGATGCCAGGTCAAAGTCATCTCGTCTCTCATTATGAAGGCTTGCCTGATATGACCATCGATAGACAAGGAAATACTCTCAATATTGAATTCGATAGTTCCCGCTACCAGTCGGCCGATATTATCAAGCAAACCTTATCTGATTTTGAAGTCCGTGATTTGAAGATGGTAGATACGGATATTGAAGATATTATCCGTCGCTTCTATCGAAAGGAGCTCTAAGATGGTCAAATTGTGGAGACGGTATAAACCCTTTATCAATGCAGGGATTCAGGAGTTGATTACCTATCGAGTCAACTTTATTCTCTATCGGATTGGTGATGTCATGGGGGCTTTTGTCGCTTTCTATCTCTGGAAGGCAGTCTTTGACTCCTCCCGGGAGCCTTTGATTCAGGGCTTTAGTATGGCAGATATCACTCTCTACATCATCATGAGTTTTGTGACCAATCTTTTGACCAGGTCTGATAGCTCCTTTATGATTGGGGAGGAGGTCAAGGATGGCTCCATTATCATGCGCTTGCTGAGACCAGTGCATTTTGCGGCCTCTTACCTTTTCACCGAACTTGGCTCCAAGTGGTTGATTTTTATCTCTGTTGGACTGCCATTTTTAAGTGTCATTGTTTTGATGAAAATCTTATCTGGGCAAGGTATTCTAGAGGTGCTAGGATTAACTGTCCTTTATCTCTTTAGCTTAACTCTGGCTTATCTGATTAACTTTTTCTTTAACATCTGCTTTGGATTTTCAGCCTTTGTCTTTAAAAATCTTTGGGGTTCCAATTTACTCAAGACTTCTATAGTGGCCTTTATGTCTGGAAGTTTGATTCCCTTAACGTTTTTTCCAAAGGTGGTTTCAGATATTCTCTCCTTATTGCCATTTTCATCCTTAATTTACACTCCGGTCATGATTATTGTTGGGAAATACGATGCTAGTCAGATTCTTCAAGCACTCGCGTTGCAGTTTTTCTGGCTTATAGTGATGGTGGGCTTGTCTCAGTTGATTTGGAAACGAGTCCAGTCATTTATCACCATTCAGGGAGGTTAGTATGAAAAAATATCAACGCATGCATCTGATTTTTATCAGACAATACATCAAGCAAATCATGGAATACAAGGTGGATTTTGTGGTAGGTGTGTTGGGAGTCTTTCTGACTCAAGGCCTAAACCTCTTGTTTCTCAATGTCATCTTTCAACACATCCCCTCGCTAGAAGGTTGGACCTTTCAAGAGATTGCCTTTATCTATGGCTTTTCCTTAATTCCAAAGGGATTGGACCATCTCTTTTTTGACAATCTCTGGGCCTTAGGTCAACGACTAGTCCGAAAAGGGGAATTTGACAAGTATTTGACTCGTCCTATCAACCCTCTCTTTCATATTCTGGTTGAGACCTTTCAGATTGATGCCTTGGGGGAACTTTTGGTCGGTTGCATTCTATTAGGAACAACAGTATCAAGCATTGCTTGGACGCTTCCCAAATTCCTGATTTTCCTAGTCTGTATTCCATTTGCTACCTTGATTTATACTTCCTTGAAAATAGCGACAGCCAGTATCGCTTTTTGGACTAAACAGTCAGGCGCCATGATTTATATTTTTTATATGTTCAATGATTTTGCCAAGTACCCGATTTCCATTTACAATTCGCTCCTTCGTTGGTTGATCAGTTTTATCGTGCCATTTGCCTTTACGGCTTACTATCCTGCCAGTTATTTCTTGCAGGGTAAGAATGGGCTCTTTAATATCGGTGGTTTGATTCTGATTTCTCTTGTCTTCTTTTTCATTTCCCTCAAACTCTGGGATAGGGGCTTGGATGCCTACGAAAGTGCTGGCTCGTAAGGGGGAAAGTAAGACTAAAATCAAGAAAGGAACTTATGATGTTTACAATTGAAGAAGTCAAGGATGAAGATCAAAAAATGGCAGTTGTTGATGAGGTTTTAAAGGATTTGCCAGAATGGTTTGGAATACCTGAAAGCACGCAAGCCTACATCGAAGGAGCCAAAGATTTGCAAGTTTGGGCAGCCTATCAGGAGAGTAATTTGCTTGGCTTTGTGAGCTTGTCCTATTCTAGTGAAGATTGTGCAGAGATTGATTGTCTCGGTGTAAAAAAGCTCATCAAGGTAGAGGAATTGGGAGTCAATTGCTTGCTACTTTAGAAAGTGAAGCACGCAAACAAGTAGACTACCTACAGGTAAAAACAGTAGCAGAAGGCTCTAATAAAGATTATGATCGAACAAATGTCTTTTATCGAAGTGTTGGTTTTAAAAAATTAGAGATTTTTCCTCAACTATGGGATCCCCAGAATCCTTGCCAGATTTTGATAAAGAAAATCGTTTAAAACTTCCTGACAAAAAATTGAGAGTGCCATACTATAAAAGTGTTAGCCAATTTAGCTCAGTTGGTAGAGCAAGGCACTCGTAAAGTCTAGGTCAGGAGATTTTGATGCTGTCATAAAGGATGCTAGAGAAGCAATCAGTCAGACGGAATTAAAGCAGAAATATAAGAACTTTTTGAGAGTTATCTCATTCTTTCAATCGTGCTGATAGATCCTGATTTGTCCAGAGAATAGCTAGAGGCTCAGTTAAACACAGACTCTACACTAGCTGAGAAAACTAAAAAGGTCTGTCTCGCTCTTTATGATTTAACCAATCGAAATAGAGATTAATTGGAAGTGCCTAAAAAAACACAAGGAATTATTGATAAGGTAAAAATGAAAAAATCAATCTTTAAAGCCAGTTTTGAAGAGAGTTTAAATTTATTAGACGATGCTTCGCTTCAGTATATAAAAAAAGACTATTACGAAAAACTTGGAAAAGGCTTAAATAATGGAAAGCCAAGTATTGGTTTTAGAATAAAAAGTATTCTCTACAGTGTTTTGTTTGTTTTTGGAGGGAACTTTCTCCTTGCCTTATTTGCCTCTTCTTTGGATGTTGCAGAGCCTAAGGATTTAACTCTGCCAGTTCACAAGCCATCACTGTTGACCCCTGAATTATTCCTTATTTGTTGTTTTATTTGGCTATCACTCGTTCTTATTGGAAAATTTGTGCGAAAACCATTTCTTCGACCATACAGATATCGCTTTCATATCGAGACCTTTTTATTTTGGTTCTGTCTTGAATTCAATCTCTTGGGAATAACTATAGCCCTCCCGCCCCTAACCTCATTAGGAATTTGGTTCATTTACATTCTCTTGTTTATCATTGCCCTAATATTTCTCCGTATGGAGAAAAGAAGTTTAAGCTCTTGTTTTTTCGGTGAAGAGGCGAGAAAAACTCTTGTTGATAGAATAGTAGGCCTAATCGCCACCTATGGTTCTGGAGTTCTAGGTCTTGCTGTAATCATCAAAATAATCCTGTCGCATTCGGGAGTAGCAGTTTCACAAAGCTTGACCTTGTTAGGCTTGTTTTTGACATGGCTAATCATAGATATTGGATTTTTGGCGATGGTTATCTTCATGGAGTTTCCTTTCTTTTTAGAAGGTTACTACAAATGGAAATACCCTGAAGAATACCGAGACTGGGAAGGAAAATCACTGGAAGATTGGTATGGCAAGCGGTATTTGAAGAAACACAAGGAGTTGTTGAAAGCTAAAAATGAAGAAAAAATCAATCTTTAGTGCAAGTTTTGAAGAGAGTTTAAATTTATTAGACGATAGTGTCTCAGGAAAATTTGCACAGGATAACTATCAGGATGCTCTAAAAAAAGAAAAATACAGAGGGACCTTGAAGTCTTATGTTTGGTTAGTAATCTTGACGATCTTATTTATAATCGGTCCTAATTGGTTGATTGTTGCTTTAAATGATTATTTATTTTATCATGCTAATCCTAAAGATTTAACAGTAGGCTTGTCCGAAATCAATTTTCTTCCCTACTGGGTATTTTGGATGGGACTGGTAATATGGCTTTTACTGATTATAGTAGGGAAGCGATTCAACCAACAGTTCATTTTAATCTATAGAGGTCAATTTCATTTTATGGTTTCCTTTATAATATGGCTCCTAATTGAACTAAATCTTCTATTGTTGAATTTACTTTATGGTCTATTTGGATATTTGGGAATGGCCGCTTTTGAAGGACTAATTCTTTTCACAATCATTTATATGATACGTGATAAGACTACCTCATTGCTAAATTTATTATATGGTGGTACTGAAATAGAGAGTCCAACTGATAGATTGTTTAAAAGAGTATTTAGATTTATTGTCAAGTATGGTGGAATAGTCGTAGCACTCTGGATAATTTTTCGTACCATATTTTCGGATTCAATAAGAAATGCAGATAGTTTGGTTGGAGGATTAAGCGTTTTATTTTTATTCTTAGTGTTCAATATATTAATAGCTGCCTTTGAAATTTATTTCATGTTCCCCTATATGCTGCAAGGCTACTACAAATGGAAGTATCCTGAGGAATATCGTGATTGGGAAGGCAAGTCAGTAGAAGAATGGTATGGGAAGAAGTATATGAAGAAGTATAAGGACAAGTTTAAGTGAAAACTTAAACCAAGGAAGTCATTATGATGGCCTCCTTTTTTATTGCTCCAAATACTGTACAATAGAGCAATAATAGGTGTTTACAGTTATGAAACAATCTCAATTTGCGAGGGCGCTAGCCAGCGGATTTTCTTCTCAAATATTATTTAGAATATTAAAAATGTTATAATAGGAGATGAGAAAGGGGGAGACGATGATGAAAATTATAGCAATAAACCCTATTCCGTTTAAAAAAAGAATGATTGAATTTCTCTTTGATTATCTTTTCATTCTAGCTTATTTAGTTCTTCTGTTTTTAAGTTCGATGCTTATTTACATCATCTTTTTTAATGGTGTCCCAGAGTTTGCAGAAATTCAGTCGCAGTGGCTTGTATTTTTCACCTCTGTTTTGCCAATCACGCTCCTTTTCACATTCTTGGATTATAAAAATGATGGCAGTTTTGGGAAGGTAAAAGCGGGACTTGAACTTGTCTACCAGAAAAAAACAGTGCAGGCTAGCTTGATTAGAAATGTCATCAAATTTTTACCTTGGCAACTCGGTCATATGGGCACGATTCATGGCTTATATAGTGATTTTGATGTGGTATCCATTATCCTTTCTAATTCGGCGACTCTACTTGCAGTTTTGCTACTGGCAATGACGATATTTAGGAAAGATAAGAGGCATCTAGGAGACCTACTAGCCCGTACACAAGTACAGCTAAGAGGTGACTAAGATACAGGTTGCTTACTTGATTCTTAAGGAAAACTGTATACGATTAAAGGAAGTCATTATGATGACCTCCTTTTTTTATTGCTCTAAATACTGTACAATAGAATAATTACAGGAGTTTACAATTATGAAACAATCTCAATTTGCGAGGGCGCTTTGGTATGGTATTCTTGGTGCCCTCTTTTTTGCTTTTACTTTTATTTTTAATCGTAGTATGAACCTTTCAGGTGGGTCCTGGATGTGGAGTGCTAGTCTACGTTACTTGTTTAGTTTGCCTATGCTGGCTGTTTTGGTCTGGCGTAAGGGTGAGCTGGCAGGTGTATTGTCTGCCATTAAGAAAGCCCCCTTGACCTGGTTGGTCTGGAGTACGGTTGGTTTTGGGCTTTTTTATGGGCCACTGTCTCTAGCGTCCATTTATGGCGAGTCATGGTTTGTGGCGGCTACTTGGCAGATTACGATTCTAGCTGGTCTGCTCTTGACCCCTCTCTTTGGGCAGAAGGTACCTGGTAAGCAACTGCTTATGACATTGGTCATCCTTTTAGGTATTATTCTCATCCAGATTCCTTACTTTGGTAGTGGTCTTGGTAGCGGTGTGGTCCGTGCTAGTCTCTTGATTTTACTGGCTGCTTTTGCCTATCCTTTGGGCAATCGTAAGATGATGGTCCACTGCAAGCAGGATCAGCTTTCAACGACGCAGCGCGTGTTTGGGATGACCTTGATGAGTACGCCTTTTTGGTTGCTTTTGTCAGTTTTTGCTGTAGCAGATGCTGGGCTTCCATCAGGTGGACAGATTTTACAGTCTTTAATTGTGGCTGTCTTTTCTGGGGTTGTCGCAACCTTGCTTTTCTTCGAGGCGACTAATCTAGTTAAGCATAACCATAAGCAACTGGCAGTGGTTGAAGCCACTCAGGCTGGTGAAGTTCTCTTTACCCTCTTGGGTGGTTGCCTCTTCCTCGGAGATAGTCTACCTAGCCTTTTGGGATTCTTTGGGATTGCTATTGTAACCATTGGTATTATTGGAAATAGCCTGCTAACAGGCTCAGATTAAGCATAAGGAACGGACTTTCGAATGGCAAATTCGGAAGTTTTTCATTATGTGACTTTAAGTCCGTTTCGCTCCGAAGGTGCGAAACAAATAAACCACCCGCTATGCGGGTGCGCATCG
>NZ_LSIZ01000065.1:0-344 GCF_001556505.1 Streptococcus sp. CCH8-H5
GGAGGAAAAAGTATGAAAGTACATTCTAATTTTACTGGACCTAAGTCCAAAAAACATCTGATTGCATTCTCATGTGCAACTGCCCTTGCTAGCTTTGCTTTTATCGCAAGGCCTGCATTTGCTGAGGAAGCTAAAGTTGACAACTCATCAAACCTTGATACGACTGCTGCTACCACTGCCAATGTAGAAACGACATCAGACCTCGTCGAAACTAAGGTTGTCGAAGCACCTGCTACTACTGAAAAGGCAGCCAGCACTGAAAGCACTACAAATGTCTCAGAACAAGCCACAACTTCTACAGCAAGTTCTGAAACTGCCAGTGAAACAGCTTCAACAACTGCAAG
>NZ_LSIZ01000066.1:0-206 GCF_001556505.1 Streptococcus sp. CCH8-H5
TGATAACGCTGTCCTTGCCCGGCTCGAGCGCCGATTGCAGGCCGACCGCGACCGCTTCCTGGCCGATATACAGGTGGCAGAAGCCGCCGATCAGGCCCATGCCATAGAGCTGGCCGGCCCGCTCCTCGAAGCGGCGGATCAGCAGCATCTCCCGGTAATAGCCAAGCAGCTCTTCCTTGGTGACGCCGGCCGGGCCCTTCGGGGCC
>NZ_LSIZ01000067.1:0-29989 GCF_001556505.1 Streptococcus sp. CCH8-H5
TAAGACACCGCCTTTTCACGGCGGTAACACGGGTTCGAATCCCGTACGGACTATAAGTGCCAGCTAGAGAAAGCTGGTTTTTTTGTGTCCTTTTTGATAAAATAGAGGGGTTGACTGGCCTAGGCCAGACATTTTATACCACTTTAAAATCATAAATGACAAGACCTTGACCTGATGTAAAATGTTTGTTTTGTGATGGTTATCAGACGATGCCAAGCAGTTGGTCGAGTCGTGGTTTCATTTGAATAAGAAAACATATAATAAGGAAATTCAATGACATACTATAACGTTGGAAAGATTGTGAATACACAGGGCTTGCAGGGGGAACTTCGTGTTTTGTCTGTAACAGATTTTGCGGATGAGCGTTTTAAGAAGAAGAGTGTCTTAGCCCTTTTTGATGACAAAGACAATTACATCATGGATGTTGAGATTGCGAGTCACCGTAAACATAAAAACTTTGATATCGTTAAGTTTAAGGGGCTTTACCATATCAATGATGTGGAGAAGTATAAGGGTTGTAACCTCAAGATTGCTGAGGAAAACCTAACAGACCTTGATGATGGGGAATTTTACTACCATGAAATCATTGGCCTTGATGTTTACGAAGGTGATACTTTGATTGGTCAGGTCAAAGAGATTCTCCAACCGGGTGCTAATGATGTTTGGGTAGTAAAACGTAAAGGTAAGAAAGATTTGCTCTTGCCATACATCCCACCTGTAGTTCTCGATGTTGATGTTGCAGCTGGTCGTATTGAGGTTGAGCTCATGGAAGGATTAGACGATGAAGATTGATATCTTGACCCTATTTCCAGATATGTTTGCTCCCTTAGAGCATTCCATTGTTGGTAAGGCAAAGGATAAGGGCCTTCTAGAAATCAACTATCACAATTTTCGTGAAAATGCTGAGAAGGCTCGTCACGTAGATGATGAACCTTACGGTGGCGGTCAAGGTATGTTGCTACGTGCCCAGCCAATTTTTGATACCTTTGACAAGTTAGACGTCACAAAACCTCGCGTTATTCTCTTAGATCCTGCGGGTCGTACCTTTGATCAGGCCTATGCAGAAGAATTGGCGCAAGAAGAGGAATTGGTCTTTATCTGTGGTCACTATGAGGGCTATGATGAGCGCATCAAAACCTTAGTGACGGATGAGATTTCCTTGGGAGATTTTGTCTTAACTGGGGGAGAGTTGGCTGCAATGACTATTGTAGATGCGACTGTCCGCTTGATTCCTGAAGTTTTAGGTAAGGAAGCTAGTCATAAGGATGATAGTTTCTCATCAGGGCTTTTGGAATTTCCACAGTACACGCGCCCAGCTGAGTTTCGTGGCATGAAGGTGCCAGATGTTCTCTTGTCAGGGCACCACGTCAATATTCGACGTTGGCGTATGGAGCAGAGTTTGCGTAAGACCTGGGAGCGTCGACCAGATCTTTTGGAAAACTATGACTTTACGGATGAAGAACGTCAGATTTTAGAAGAGATAAAAGCAGAAGGAAAATAAAATGTCAGAAGAAAAGATTTATGATATTACCATTATTGGTGGTGGACCAGTAGGACTTTGGGCTGCCTTTTATGCCGGTCTACGTGGCATGACTGTTAATATTATTGAGAGTCTGTCAGAGCTTGGTGGACAGCCTGCCATTCTCTACCCTGAGAAGAAAATCTATGATATCCCTGCCTTTCCTCAAACGACAGGTGCCGAATTGACAGAAAATCTCTTGACCCAGCTTAAGCGTTTTGAAAATCGTGTCAGCATTCATTTGAAAGAGGAAGTTCAAACCTTTGAAAAAACAGAAGGTATCTTCACGATTGCTACTAGCAAGGGTCAACACTTGTCTAAGGCTATCGTCATTGCTTGTGGGAATGGTGCCTTCGCTCCCCGTCCTTTGGGTGTGGACAATGAAGAAGATTATGCGGATAATAACTTGTTCTATAATGTGCATAGCTTGGACCAATTTGCTGGCAAGAAGGTTGTGATTGCTGGTGGTGGGGATTCAGCTGTTGACTGGGCCAATCACCTAGATGGGATTGCTGAGAGCGTGACTTTGATTCACCGACGTGATGCTTTTCGTGCCCATGAGCATAGTGTAGAGCTTCTTCATCAATCATCAGTTAATGTGATGACACCTTATGTACCCCTTGAAATCAAGGGTGAAAGTGGTCTTGCCAAAAGTTTGACTGTTCAAAAAGTGAAGTCAGATGAAGTTGTGGAATTGCCGCTTGATACCCTTATTGTTAGCTTTGGCTTCTCAACCAACAATAAAAACCTTCGTAACTGGAACGTTGACTATAAACGTTCTAGCGTTACTGTTAATGCTCAATTTGAAACCTCACAAGAGGGTGTTTATGCTATCGGTGATGCAGCAGCATATGAAGGTAAGATTGACTTGATTGCTGTGGGAATGGGTGAAGCTCCTATCGCTATCAACCAAGCTATTCAATATATTGATCCAGATGGTAAGAATCGTCCGGTTCACTCAACATCGTTAATTGAAGAATAATGTCAAAAGAAGACTTTGTCTTCAATCTAAGGAGAGACTTGTCTCTCTTTTTTCATGTCTAAAAACGTGGTATAATACACCTATGGCTACAACGAAAAAAACGAAAAAAGGGGCGGCTTCTAAGAACGGTAAGAAGCGTCTTACAAAAGCAGAATTAGACAGACAGAAGGCGATTAAGCGAATGCTATGGACCTTCTTTTTTGCCTTTGTCTTAATTTTCCCAGTCTTTCGATTGGGTTTCTTTGGGGTTACCCTCTATAATATCTTTCGCGTATTTGTGGGGAGTATGGCTTACCCTTTAATTTTTGCTATCTATGTTTATCTCTTTGGCTTTAAATGGTTACGTAAACACAGTAACTATGTCACAGGATTTTGGATGGTCTTCGCGGGGCTCTTGTTGGAGTTTCATGCCTATCTCTTTAGTCTAGATCGTATGAACGGTCTGGATATTTTCCCTGGTACCAAGGACTTGCTTTTTGGGGAACTTGTGAGTGTGCAAGTAGCTCGTTTTGTGGGTGGTGGTATGTTGGGGGCTCTTCTGTATCAACCGATTTCCTTCCTCTTTTCAAATATCGGTAGCTTCATGATTGGGGTATTGATTATTCTCTTAGGGGCTTTCATTCTTAGCCCTTGGGATGTCTTGGATATCATGGAGTATGCTAAGGAAGCTTGGCAAAAAGGGGCTGAGAAGCGTTTGGAACGGATAGCACAACGTCAGGAAAAGAAGGCAGAACGTCAGGCTCAGAAAGAACGTGAGGCGGAAGAACGTGCCGAAGCCGAGCGTCTGGCTGATTTAACTGTTGACGAGGAGACGGGAGAAATCTTAGATGATGCTGCAGAGGAGTTACCACAAGAAACTGAGATTTTTGCATCTGAACCTGAAATCAGTGATTATGCTTCTGAGGACTACTATGATAATCTCCCTCCAGAGGATTATGAGGATTTCCAAGAAGATTATGCACCTTATCCAGAGGATGTGCCAAGCGAGGAGTTTCCACCATCTATGGTTGTTGAGGGAGATGATGCACCTGTCGAGGTTGATTTCACACCGAAGGAGCTCTTACAGTATAAATTACCTCAGATAGATCTCTTTGCACCTGATAAGCCTAAGAGTCAATCTAAAGAGAAAAACATCGTTCGTAAGAATATTCGAATCTTAGAAGATACTTTCGAGAGTTTCAATATTGACGTCAAGGTTGAGCGAGCCGAAATTGGACCATCAGTGACTAAGTACGAGGTCAAGCCTGCTGTTGGGGTTCGTGTTAATCGTATTTCAAATCTAGCTGATGACTTGGCTCTGGCTCTAGCTGCGAAAGATGTCCGTATTGAGGCCCCTATTCCTGGAAAATCTTTGGTTGGGATCGAAGTGCCTAACTCTGAGATTGCGACGGTTTCTTTCCGTGAACTTTGGGAACAGTCCAAGACGGATCCTAATAAGCTCTTGGAAGTTCCTCTCGGTAAGGCAGTTGATGGCTCGGCTCGTAGCTTTGATTTGGGACGGATGCCCCACTTGCTGGTGGCTGGGTCAACAGGTTCTGGTAAATCGGTTGCGGTTAACGGAATCATCTCTAGTATTCTTATGAAGGCTCGTCCTGACCAGGTTAAGTTCCTCATGGTCGATCCTAAGATGGTTGAGCTCTCTGTTTACAATGATATTCCTCATCTCCTTATCCCTGTGGTGACCAACCCACGTAAGGCCGCCAAGGCTCTTCAAAAAGTGGTAGATGAGATGGAAAACCGTTACGAACTCTTTAGTAAGTTTGGCGTACGTAACATTGCTGGCTACAATGCTAAGGTTGAAGATTGGAATGCCCAATCCCAAGAAAAACAGATTCCCCTACCTTTAATTGTGGTTATCGTTGATGAGCTGGCTGACTTGATGATGGTAGCCAGTAAGGAAGTGGAAGATGCCATCATTCGTCTGGGACAAAAAGCGCGTGCTGCGGGAATTCACATGATTCTCGCCACTCAACGTCCGTCGGTTGATGTTATCTCTGGTTTAATTAAGGCCAATGTGCCTTCTCGTGTGGCCTTTGCGGTGTCTTCGGGAACAGATAGTCGTACCATTTTAGATGAAAATGGGGCAGAAAAGCTACTCGGACGTGGGGATATGCTTTTCAAACCGATTGATGAGAACCACCCTGTTCGTCTACAAGGTTCCTTCATTTCTGATGATGACGTGGAACGTATTGTGACCTTTATAAAGGATCAGGCTTCTGCTGACTACGATGAGAGCTTTGACCCTGGTGAAGTTTCTGAGAATGATTTTGGTGGAGGTTCGTCTGCCAATGGTGGTAGCTCAGAAGGTGACCCACTCTTTGAAGAGGCCAAGGCTTTGGTCCTTGAAACACAAAAAGCAAGTGCTTCCATGATTCAACGTCGTCTGTCAGTTGGTTTCAACCGTGCCACTCGTTTGATGGAAGAGTTGGAAGAAGCAGGCGTTATCGGACCAGCTGAAGGTACCAAACCACGTAAGGTTTTGATGACTCAAGAATAATGAACTGGAAAGAGTCTCAAGCCTGGTTTTTAAAAGAATTAAGATAGACAAAAGAAATGAGAAAAATGAGTGTTTTGCCATTTATTTTCTCATTCTTTTTTTATGTTCAAAATAGACCAAAAAATTGCAAAATATTCCATAAGAACGCTTACAAAACGAACATTTTCTGCTATAATAGGAGAAAAAGTGAGTAATAAAAACTAAGGAGTAAAAAATGGACAATTTATTAACCGTTCATTTTCATAGTATGCATGGCGACTATTCCCGATACAGTATGTGGAAGTGGCTAGATGGTTATTGGGGCGAAGAAGCCCATTTTTCACGTGAAGATGATTTTGGCCTTGTTGGTCAGGTCACTTCTCCCTCTAATCGTTTTATTGATTCTGTCAATCTTTTGGTCAAAACGGAAGACTGGTCGAGGCAAACACATGATTATCGTGTCCGACGCTTCCTAGGGGATGCTCCCAATGCTATTTGGATAGTTGAAGGTGATCCAACGGTTTATTATTCTAAACAGGCAGCCTTGACTAGCCATAGTTTTGAAGGTCGCGACCAGCATGCCTTTGATATGGCTCTCCGAAGGCAGGAATTTGACCAGAAGTGGGGCTTTCAAGGTTGGTTAGGTCATAAGTATGAAAAAGGGGCTACAGAGTTTCGCCTTTGGTCACCTCTAGCTCGTCGTGTGCAGCTCTTGCTTTTTAAAAAGGGCAGTAAAAACCCTAAAATCATTAAGATGAGCCGAGGAACCAGTATCAATAAGGACCGTCATGAGATGAATACTCACGGTGTTTGGAGTGCCACTGTCAAAAAGGATTTGGATGGGGTAGCCTACCAATTTCGTGTGTATCATGAGGAAAGCTTCTATCAGGATACGAGAGACCCTTATAGCATCGCCCTTAGCTTAGATAATAAAAAAAGTTTAGTGGTCGATCCTAAGCGACTTGTACCAAGAGGGTATGAAAAGGTTACGAAGCAAAAAGCGAGCTGGCGTAATGAAAATGCTTGCTCATCCGTTATCTGTGAAATGCACCTCCGTGATTTCTCAATCTCAGAGACGTCTGGTGTTAAGAAGTCCTATAGAGGGACATACCTGGGTGCCTGTCAGAAAGGGACTAAAAATGCCCAAGGAGATGTGACTGGTTTTGATTACCTCAAACGCATGGGTTACAATTATGTCCAGTTGCAACCGGTCTTTGATCACCATAAAACCTACGATAAAGATGGGAAGCTTCTCTATAACTGGGGGTATGATCCTGAGAATTATAATGTCCCAGATCGTCAATTTGCTGCTGATCAAAAGAATCCCGTGGCACCAATTTTAGAGCTTAAGAAGATGATTCAGGCCTACCATGAGGCAGGCATTGGGGTCATCATGGATGTGGTTTATAACCATACTTACTCTTCTTACAGCTCTCCCTTCCAACTGTCTGTGCCGGCCTATTACTACCGTATGCATGACAATGGGTCTTTCCAAGACGGGTCAGGATGTGGAAATGAAACAGCCAGTGAAAAGGAAATGTACCGTAAGTATATGATTGATTCTTTGACCTATTGGGCAGAAGAATTTGGAGTGGATGGTTTCCGTTTTGACCTTATGGGTTTGCATGATGTTGCTACTATGAATGCCATTCGTTCGGCCATGGATGATATTGATCCTAGGATTCTTCTATATGGTGAAGGATGGGATATGGGAATTGGTCTTCCTGTGGATCAAAAGGGCAAGAAGGATAATGCAGCCTTGATGCCTAGAATCGGATTTTTCAATGACAATGCGCGTGACGCCGTTAAAGGGGCAGAAGTCTATGGACACATCAGTAACGGTTATGTGTCTGGAGCCCCATTGGAAGACCAGATCGCCAAGAGTCTGCTTGGTAGCCGTGGTTTTGTAAACTACCTCATGCCGGGTCAGGTTCTCAACTATATTGAAGCTCATGACAATTACAATTTGAATGATCTTATGCATCATTTGCATCCACATGATTCGCCAGAAGATATTGAAAAACGTATCTACTTGGCAAATGCTCTTAATCTAAGTATGCAAGGGATGTGTTTCATGCAGTTGGGACAAGAATTCCAGCGTAGTAAGATGGTTGCAACAGGTGAAGACGGAAACTACACGGAATCGGATGTTAAGCGTGCCATGAATAGCTACAATGCTCCTGATGCCGTTAATCAGGTGGATTGGAATCAAGTGACCCTTAAGAAAGACTTGGTTGCTAAAGTTGCCAAATTAATTGAGCGTAAGCAAACCGTACCAGAATTGTCATATCGTTCATATGCAGATATTTACGATAATCTCTATGTCGCAAAAGCGGAGTACGATTCAGGTATTGTTGAATTGCACATTTCTGGAAAATTACGTAAGACTTTTGTGTTCAATAATATGAAAAAAGATTTGGAGATTTACTGACAAGGCAGTCAAAAAATGTTATAATACAGGAAACGCTTACACAAGCAGTTTTATTCGCTTGTGAGCCCTATCAATCTGAAGGGTTTTCTAGTGTATTTACATATATTTCAATGTTTTAATTTCTTGATAGTTAGATCTATCAAGGCTAGTTTTAGAAAGGAGTGATGGTATGAATCTCGATGAAGCCATGTACACGTTTGGAACAGGTGAGAACTTCCACCTTCAGAATTATCTGGGTGTGCATGAATTGGAGGGAGAAGAAGGATTTGTCTTCCGTGTGTGGGCCCCTCATGCTGAGCAGATTCAGGTAATTGGAGATTTCACAGGTTGGTTTGATGAACCTCTGGATATGACCAAAAACCATATCGGTGTTTGGGAGGTAAGTTCAGCCCTCCCTCAAGAAGGACAACTCTATAAGTTCTTGGTGAAACGTAAGGGAGGTCAAGTCGTCGAAAAGATGGATCCTTTCGCTACTTACTTGGAACCACGTCCAGGAACAGGAGCTGTGATTCGTAAGAAGAAAACTAAGAAGTGGAAGGATGGCCTTTGGATGGGTCGTCGTAAACGCTTTGGTTTCCAAAAACGTCCGGTTAATATCTATGAAGCTCATGCATCATCTTGGAAACTAAAAGAGGATGGTCAACCTTATACTTTCAAAGAATTGAAAGAAGAGTTGATTCCATATTTGGTTGAGATGAACTATACCCACGTGGAATTCATGCCACTCATGGCTCACCCTCTTGGGATGAGTTGGGGTTACCAGCTCATGGGTTACTTTGCTTTTGAGCATACCTATGGTACACCAGAAGATTTTCAAGATTTTGTTGAAGCATGTCACCAGAATAATATCGGTGTCTTGGTAGACTGGGTCCCAGGTCACTATACACAGAATGACGATGCTTTAGCCTACTTTGATGGTACACCAACTTTCGAATATCAGGATCACGATCGAGCTCATAACTATCGTTGGGGAGCGTTGAACTTTGACTTAGGAAAAAATCAAGTACAGTCTTTCCTTATTTCAAGTGCTCTTTACTGGATTGAAAATTATCATATCGATGGTATCCGAGTGGATGCAGTTTCAAACATGCTCTATTTGGACTATGATGAGGGTCCATGGATGCCAAACAAGGACGGTGGTAACCGTAACTTGGAAGGCTATGGCTTCCTTCAAAAACTCAATCGTGAGATTAAAAAACGCTATCCAGATGTCATGATGGTTGCGGAAGAATCAACTGCAGCAACACCAATTACACAACCGATTGAAGAGGGTGGACTAGGTTTCGACTTCAAATGGAATATGGGTTGGATGAACGATATCCTCAAATTCTACGAAGAAGATCCAGTTTACCGTCAGTATGATTTCAATCTGATGACCTTTAGTTTCATGTATTGCTTCAATGAAAACTATGTTCTGCCATTCTCACATGATGAAGTAGTTCATGGTAAGAAGAGTATGATGCATAAGATGTGGGGGGATCGCTACAATCAGTTTGCTGGCCTACGTAACCTCTATACTTATCAACTCTGTCACCCAGGTAAGAAATTGCTCTTCATGGGATCTGAATTTGGTCAGTTCTTAGAGTGGAAATTTGATTACCAACTTGAATGGAATAATCTTGAAGATGAGATGAACCAGAAGATGCAGGCTTTCACTAGCCATATGAATGGTTTCTACAAGGACCATAAATCTCTCTGGCAGATTGATGATTCTTACGATGGTATTGAAATCATTGACGCGGATAACCGTGCTGAAAGTGTGCTTTCCTTCATTCGTAAGGATGACAAAGGCGATAAGGGTGACTTTCTTGTCTGTGTCTTCAACCTAGCTCCAGTGGAACGTCAAGACTTCACTATTGGATTGCCAGTCGCTGGTATTTATCAAGAAGTGCTTAACACTGAGATGGAAGAATTCGGTGGTGTCTGGAAAAAAGGAAATCCTGAAACTCGTACCCAAAAGGCGAAATGGAAGGATTATGAAAATACCCTTAGCTTCACATTGCCAGCTCTTGGAGCAAGTATCTGGCGTGTTAAACGTCGCTTGAAATAAAGGGTAGACTTAAACGTGTACACGATTTGTTTTTCAGTGGTGATAGCAAGGAAATCACGGTTGAAAGAAGCTGTTTGATGCCCAAACTATTGCCACACTGAGGAACTTACTTTAATTGTCATAATCAGTTTCGACTGATTGTTTCACATCCTTTTGAGGATGGAACTAAAAATCATGAGGGGGACTATTCATGAAAAATGAAATGTTGGCTTTGATCCTTGCTGGTGGGCAAGGAACTCGTCTTGGAAAATTGACCCAAAGTATTGCCAAACCAGCTGTTCAATTTGGTGGACGCTATCGTATTATTGATTTTGGTTTGTCAAATTGTGCCAATTCAGGAATTAACAATGTAGGTGTCATTACACAGTATCAGCCACTTGCTTTGAACAATCATATCGGTAATGGTTCAAGTTGGGGCTTGGATGGTGTTAACTCTGGTGTATCAATTCTTCAACCTTACTCAGCTAGTGAAGGTAATCGTTGGTTTGAAGGTACTAGCCACGCTATTTATCAAAACATTGACTATATCGATAGCATCAATCCTGAATATGTTTTGATTTTATCTGGTGACCATATTTACAAGATGGACTATGACGATATGCTCCAATCTCACAAGGACAACAACGCAAGTCTTACTGTCGCCGTTCTTGATGTGCCACTTAAAGAAGCTAGCCGTTTCGGTATCATGAACACTGATGCTAATAACCGTATTGTTGAGTTCGAAGAAAAACCTGAAAATCCTAAATCTACGAAAGCATCAATGGGTATTTACATCTTTGACTGGAAACGTCTTCGCAATATGTTAGTTTCAGCTGAAAAGAGCGCAGTTGATATGTCAGACTTTGGTAAGAACGTTATCCCAGCTTATCTTGAAACAGGTGAAAGCGTCTTTGCTTATGAATTTGAAGGCTATTGGAAAGACGTAGGTACTATCGAATCCCTTTGGGAAGCAAATATGGAGTATATCTCTCCTGAAAATGCTTTGGATAGCCGTAACCGTCAATGGAAAATTTATTCACGTAACATGATTGCTCCACCAAACTTCTTGGGTGAGCATGCTCATGTTGAAGATTCACTTGTTGTTGATGGTTGTTTGGTTGATGGAACTGTTAAACATTCTGTGCTTGCAACAAATACACAAATTCGTGAGGGGGCAGTCGTTGAAGATTCAGTGATTATGAGTGGTGCAGTTATTGGTAAAGGCGCAAAAATTAAACGTGCTATTATCGGTGAAGGGGCACACGTTTCCGATGGTGTGGAAATTGACGGTACAGAAGAAGTGCAAGTCGTAGGATACAATGAAGTAGTGGGGGTACCAAAAGATGAAGATTGATAAATATTCTGCAATTCTAGGAAATACCGTAGGGTTCCATGACATGGATGGTTTGACTGAACACCGTCCTATTGCCAGCCTACCATTTGGTGGAAAATATCGCCTCATCGACTTCCCATTGTCTAACTTGGCTAACGCTGGTATCCGTAGCGTCTTCGGTATCTTCCAAAACGAAAACATCAGTTCTGTCTTCGACCACATTCGTTCAGGTCGTGAGTGGGGCTTGTCAACACTCCTCAGCCACTACTACCTTGGTATTTACAACACCCCAGTTGAAAGTTCAACGGTTGATAAAGAATACTATAGTCAAATCTTGACTTACCTTAAACGTTCAGGGTCAGACCAAACGGTAGCGCTTAACAGTGATGTTTTGGTCAACATTGATCTTAACCAAGTCTTGCACCTTCACAATTCAACAAGACAAAAAATTACTGTTGTCTACAAAAAACTTCCTAAAGAACAAATCTCAGATGTAAACAGTGTTTTAGAAATTGATGAATCTGACAAAGTGCTTAGCCATGAGCTCTTCCAAGGTGGAGACAAAGAAGCCTACAACATGTCAACAGACATCTTCGTTGTGGATACTCCATATTTGATTGAAAAATTGGAAGAAGAAGCAGCTAAAGAAGAACCACGTAAACTTCGTTATGTGCTTCGTGATTTGGCAGTTTCTGAAAATGGTTTTGCCTACGAATACACTGGTTACCTTTCAAATATTCACTCAGTTAAAGCATACTTTGATGCTAACTTGGATATGTTGGAATCAGAAAAATTCTATAAACTTTTTGCACCAAACCAAAAAGTTTATACAAAAGTTAAAAATGAAGAGCCAACATACTATGCAGCTTCTTCTGAAGTTAAAGTGTCTCAGTTTGCATCAGGTTCTATTGTACGTGGTAAAGTGGAACACTCAGTGGTTTCACGTAATGTAGATTTGGCAGAGGGTTCAAGCGTGAGCTACTCAGTTCTCTTCCCACGTGTTACAGTTGGTAAAGGCGCTACAGTTGAGTATGCGATTGTGGATAAAGGTGTTGAAATCGCTGAAGGTGTTACTATTCGCGGTACAGAAAACAACCCAGTTGTCATCAAAAAAGGTAGCGTTGTAACAGAGGATATTGTACGATGAAAATTTTATTTGTAGCTGCTGAAGGTGCACCTTTCGCTAAGACTGGTGGTTTGGGTGACGTTATCGGTGCTCTTCCTAAATCTCTAGTCAAAAATGGTCACGAAGTTGCCGTCATTCTCCCATATTATGATGTGGTATCGGCTAAGTTTGGCGATCAGGTTGAAGACCTTGGCTTCTTCTATACAAATGTTGGTTGGCGTCGTCAATATGTCGGCATCAAGAAAATTGTACGTGATGGTGTGACCTTCTTCTTCATTGATAATGAACAGTATTTCAACCGTGGTACGGTATACGGTGAGTGGGATGATGGTGAGCGTTTTGGCTTCTTCCAAATGGCTGCCCTTGAGTTGATGGAAAAAGTGGACTTTATTCCAGATATTCTCCATGTTCATGACTACCACACAGCCATGATTCCATTCCTTCTTAAGGAAAAATACCATTGGATTCAAGCTTACCAAGGTATTAAGACAGTCTTCACTATCCATAATATTGAGTTCCAAGGTCAATTTGACAGTGGTATGCTTTGGGAAATCTTTGGTGTTGGTTACGAGCGTTATGCTGATGGTACTCTCCGTTGGAATGACTGCCTCAACTGGATGAAAGCAGCTGTTCTTTACGCAGACCGTGTAACAACAGTTTCTCCATCATACGCTAGTGAAATTCAAACACCTGAATTTGGTAAAGGTCTTGATCAAATCATGCGCATGGAATCTGGTAAGTTGTCTGGTATTGTTAATGGTATCGATACGGACCTCCTTGATCCAGAAACAGATGCTCACATTCCTTATCATTTCTCAGTGGATGATTTGTCAGGTAAAGCCAAAGACAAGGCAGCTCTTCAAGAACGTGTTGGTCTCCCAGTTCGTGAAGACGTTCCATTGATTGGTATTGTGTCACGTTTGACTGACCAAAAAGGTTTCGATTTGGTTGTCAACGAACTTCACAACATCTTGCAACATGATGTTCAGATTGTTCTTTTGGGTACTGGTTACAGCGACTATGAGAATTCTTTCTCTTGGTTCGGTCACGCTTACCCAGAAAAAATGTCTGCCAACATTACTTTCAACCTAGAGTTGGCTCAACAAATTTATGCTGGTTGTGACATTTTCCTTATGCCTTCAGCCTTTGAACCATGTGGCCTCTCTCAAATGATGTCTATGCGTTATGGTACCTTGCCAGTGGTTAGCGAGGTTGGTGGTCTTCGTGATACTGTTGAACCATACAACCCTGTGACAGGCTCAGGTACAGGATTCTCATTTGGTAACTTCTCAGGTTACTGGATGGTTCAAACCCTTGAAAAAGCTCTCGATGTTTACGAAAAGAATGCTGATGCTTGGAAACAACTCCAGCACAATGCTATGACACGTGACTTCTCATGGGATACAGCAAGTTTGGCATATGTTGATTTGTACAAACAATTAGTATAATTGCAAAGATAACTTTTCTCGCAAGGGAAAAGTTATCTTCGTGTAAAGCGTTTGAAAACGCTTCTATATAATCTTGACAAAAGTCAGGATAGCATCTCTCAATCTTGCTGATAAAGCAATGAAAGAGAAGATATCTAAAAATCTGAATAGAAGACTAACTCTAATCATGTTATAATAAACCTGACTGTTTTGACAGTTTTGTAAATAAAGATTTTGAAATATCTGTTTCGAATCTTGATTGGCAAGGTTTGGAAGTTTGAGGAAAATTTCCAATTCCCTCTTATCTGAATATTCACTCTATAAGATGTGTATCAAAGGTATAGAAGTATAAGAAAGGATTTCTATGCAAGTCGAAAATTTAACAAAAGAACAATTTATCCGTGATTTTAAAGACACGCTCCATCATGAGCAGTTGATTAAAGTGGCTAAGGCTACACCAACTGAAATTTTCACAGCCTTGGCTGGTTTGATTCGTAAGTATTACACTGACACATGGATTGAACGTAACCATGCGCTTTCAGACAATCAAGAAAAGATTGCTTTCTACTTCTCAATCGAATTCCTTCCAGGTCGTATGTTGGAAACTAACCTCCTCAACCTTGGTATTCTTGACCTTGTTAAAGAAGGTTTCGCAGAACTTGACATCGACTTCCGTGAAGTAGTAGAAGCTGAGCATGATATGGCACTTGGTAACGGCGGTCTTGGTCGTTTGGCTGCTGCCTTCATGGATTCGCTTGCAACTACTGGTTATCCAGGTTTTGGTAATGGTCTTCGTTACCGTTATGGACTGTTCAAACAACGTATTGTTGACGGTTACCAAGTAGAGCTACCAGATGGTTGGTTTGGTTCAACAGGAAATGTTTGGGAAACGCGTAAAGACCATGATATTGTCTATGTAAAACTCTTTGGTGATGTTGTCCTTGAAAGTGACGAAGATGGTCGTTTTGTTCCAACTTATAAGAATGCTCAAGTTCTTCGTGCTGTGCCTTACGATGTGCCACAAATCGGTTATCAAAATGGTGTGATTAACAACCTTCGTCTTTGGGATGTTGAAATTCCTGAAGAATACGAATTGGATTACCCTACTCTTGAAGCTCGACGTCGTGTGAAAGATATTACAGCCATTCTTTATCCAGATGATACAACGATTGAAGGTAAAGAATTGCGTTTGGTTCAGGAATACTTCATGACAAGTGCAGGTCTCCAAACCATTATCAAATCATACCTCAAGATGGGCTTGCCATTGAAAGATATCCACGAAAAGGTATCTGTTCACATCAATGATACTCACCCTGCGGTTGCACCAGCTGAATTCATGCGTCTCCTCCTTGATGAATACGGTCTTTCATGGGAAGATGCTTGGAATGCGACTGTTAAGACCATGAGCTACACTAACCACACTATTCTTCAAGAAGCCCTTGAAAAATGGGATCAACAGCTCTTCAAACGTGTTCTTCCACGTGTTTACCAAATCATCTTGGAAATAGATAACCGTTATGTAGCTGCAATGGCTGGACGTGGTGTTGCTGCAGATGTTATCGAACGCACTCGTATCGTGAAGGATAACCAAGTGCATATGGCTAACTTGGCGATTATTGGTGGTCACTCAGTCAACGGGGTTGCCAAACTCCACACAGAACTTCTTAAAGAAGATACCCTTCACGATTTCTATACTATTTATCCTGAAAAATTCAATAACAAGACAAATGGTATCGTTCAACGTCGTTGGACACAAATTGCAGCTCCAGAACTTTCAGCAGCAATTGATGACGTGATTGGTGACGGTTGGCGTAACGATATCCATGAGCTTGAAAACCTTACAACTTACTTGGATGACAAGGAAGTCTTGAACCAGTTCTATCAAGTTAAGAAGACTGCTAAACAACGTTTGGCAGACTATATCAAGGAAACAACAGGTGTAGAAGTGTCTACAGATGCTATCTTTGATGTTCAAGTAAAACGTCTTCACGCTTACAAACGTCAATTGCTTAACCTTCTTCACATCATCAAGCTTTATTGGGATCTTAAAGATAATCCAGATAAAGACATGGTACCTCGTGTATTCATCTTTGGTGCCAAAGCTGCCCCTGGTTATCACTTCGCAAAATCAGTTATTAAACTCATCAACGAAGTTGCCAATCTTGTTAACAATGATGAAAGCCTTCAAGGAAAACTTAAAGTTGTCTTCCTTGAAAACTACCGTGTCAGTCTTGCGGAACTTATCATTCCAGCAGCTGATGTCTCTGAGCAAATCTCATTGGCTTCTAAAGAAGCATCTGGTACATCAAACATGAAATTCATGATGACTGGTGCTATTACCTTGGCAACACTTGACGGTGCCAACATTGAAATCAAGGATGAAGTAGGCGATGAGAATGTTGTCATCTTTGGTATGGACAAGGACGAAGTTTATGAACACTATGCACGTCACGATTACTACTCTCGTGCAGTTTATGAGAATAACCAAGTCGTTCGTCGTGTCGTTGATACCTTTGTTAACGGTACGATTCCAAATGCTCAAGCTGAAGGTACTGAAATCTATGAAGCCCTCATCACCCACAACGATGAGTACTTCCTCTTGGAAGACTTCGCCGCTTATGTAGAAGCTCAAGAGAAAATCGATGCGCTTTATCGTGATCATGACAAGTGGGCACGCATGAGCTTGGCAAATATTGCTAAATCTCATAAGTTCACTTCAGATGATACGATTACAGAATACGCTAAAGAAATTTGGGAATTGAAAAAATAAGCGATAGCTTATGAATCACAAAAAGACAAAGGCTAGAAATGGTCGTTGTCTTTTTATTTTTTTAGAAGAGGGGTGTCATAGACAGCAAAAAAGCATTTATAAATGGCAGGAGAAGTTTATCTGTAGATCTATCATATCCCTTGAAACTTGAACTTGCTTATCAAGGTGTTATAATAACCTATAGGTATAAGCATCAAAAAGGGGGAAAATACATGGCTTTACGCAGCCAATTAATTACTAAGGAGTTTCCAGAATTAGATAGGGTAGAGCGCTTAAATAACGAGGCCTTCCCAGAAGAAGAACGTATTCCATTAAGTGAGTTTTTACAATTGGATGGTCGTGATGATTATCATTTCTTTGCCTTTTATGACGAGGATGATTTTGTTGGATTTGCCTCAGTTCTCTACAATGCCAAAGTTTTTTATGTGAGTTTCTTTGCCATCGTTCCTCAAATGCGGAGTCATGGCTACGGAAGTGAGATTATTGATAAACTGGTGGACTTTTATGGACCATCTCGGTCTATGGTCTTGGAAGTAGAGCGCTTGGATGAACCAAATGACAATCCTGAGCAACGTGAGGCACGTTGGGATTTCTATAAGCGTAATGGGTTCAAGACTTCCAATGCTTTCTTGGAATATGAAGGTTTGAGTTTTGAGATTCTCTATCGTGGAGATCACTTTGACGAAGAAGCCTACAGAGAGATATTCCGCAAACTTCAGGAAAATGCTTATTTTGACTTCAGTATTAAACATCGTCGCTTGAGTGATTTATAAACAATCAAACCAAACAGGTCTTAGTCGACCTGTTTTTTCATTTGTTTTCAGCGTTTGCCAATCGTTTTCAGAATATTTTGTCGTCCTATGCTATAATGGAAGTATTATGAAGAAAGTAATTTTACAGTATCTGGCAAGTGCTCTGACTGTAATCCTTATACTTGGTCTTGTGGTTTTCAACAGACAGCGAAATCACTCTCTGGTAAAGAAGGTCAAAAACCCTGAGATTTCCTATATCTATAAGGATTCTTTGGAAAATCTAGATAGACTGGCCCTTAGTCAGGCTGGGATTATAGAATCCTATCAACTCGATTCTTTGTCTGTTAGGAAGGAAGATGGAAAGATTCACCTCGTTCTCCATATCAATCATTCCTATGATATGCAGGTAAATCTTGTCCTAAAGTCTGATATCTATGGTGATTTATCTGTGGTTCAAGCGACGCCATCAAAGGCTTTGAAGCTCGCCTTGGAGGACGAATCTTATCAGAAACGGTTGACCTTGATTTCACAAAAAGCAGATGCTATTATATCTCGTGATCACTGGGATCAAGGCATTAAACCGGCCTATGTGGCTCAGGTCAGAAGTAAGATGAAGAAGACTTCTTTGAACCAGTTGGAAAAGGTTCTGCAAGAAATTGATCAAGAAAGTAAGGAAGTGGGCTCCGATACCTATACGGCCTTTTTCCAAGCTTCTCAACTGCCTAATCATGACAAGCTCAATTTGGTTATGGAGCACATGCAGGTTTATGTGGATAAGTACCAGTTTCTCCAGTTAGGGAAGTCAGGTTATAAATTTTCCAAAAAGCTAGAGCCAACCAGCGCTTTTTACAGTTACTTCCGTGAGGCTATTATGGAGACCTATCAGACGGATCTAGGGCTTGGAGTAGATGAGTTAGGTATCAAGCTCCACCTTTTTAGGTCTTGGATTGATAAGCAGTCCATGGACTATATTAGGACCAACTACAAGGGCAAGACGGATTTTGACAAGCTTCTGGCTTACAGCAAGGACAAGAAGATTAAGTTGGATTATACTACAGGTGCTTCTTACCATAATCGAAGCTTGGGAGACTTTACCTATCCAGAGAACATGAAAATTCAGCTACCTCAGACCAGTGTCATGGGACCTTACGGTGTCAGCAATTCCCGCTTTATTGAATTTATTGTCAATATGGATACAGGGAAATTTGTTTCTGAGTGGAATGTCTACAAGAAAAGGAAAGACGGTAGTATCGACTCTAATCCTAAGCATTACAAGATTGAAGATGGTGCTGACATTGCTGATACGGACTCTGCTAACTACGGCCTATCTAAGGGATTAAATGCTGACTTACCAGCCTATCTCAATAATAGCCATACCTATCTCGATGTTCGTCACCCTGCGGATAATGCGATTAGACGCAAGATGGTTAGAAAGTGGAAAAATGCCAAGAATGTCTTAAATGGTGGGCGCTATGCTGATATTGTTAAAAAAGGAGGCTTGAAAGACCTTGAAACATGGAAACAAGTTAAAGCTGAAGACCGTCTCCAGGTCTACAATGCTTACCTTGATTATATTCGCTCTCATCTTGTGCTTAATGGGTTTGACAGCTTTTACCAAGAAACCTACAACCCCCAAGGTGGAGACAAAAAAGACTGAAACCCTTGATAGTGTTCTTGTCGCTAAAAATTTCTATCGTGTAAGGGATGCCTATGCCATCAAACTCTACGGGCAGGATGAGGGGATGTCCTTTGATGTGGCTGGTCAGAGACTCTTTGGGTCAAATGTTGCTATTAAAGATGGTCTGTTATACGGCTCCAGTCTTGGAGATTTGACCATTGAGGCTTATTTTCAGGGGGAGGTGTCCTACCTTTTAGAGGCCACCCAGAAGCTCCCAGTGGACAAAAATCGTATCAAGGCTAATCACTATAGTCAGGACATCGTTCTGAATAACGTTTGGTCTAGTCTGGAAGGTCAAGAAACCTCCAACAGTATCATCACTCAGTTTCAGGATAAGACCTTGCTTAAGATGCGGATCAGCTACAACAAGGATTTCCTTCCGACTAAGATTCAAGGTTTTTACAATAGCCAAACCTTTAATGGCTGGCGGGACCTATTTTATATAGATTACCCATATAGTGATCAGGAAGCCTTCAATCAGGCTCAAGATGCCTATATACAACACATCCAGTACATGGAAACGCATCCTGAGGAAGAAGCAGGAGAGTTTGGTTAATAAAGCAAAATCACCTTTATCTCGAGATAAAGGTGATTTGTTTGTTCCTAAGAATTAGGTTTTAGGTTTGACTTGTGGTAACTTCTGGAAAAAGCTTGTCTAGGATTTTTGGAGTGATAGCTTGTCCAGGACCTTCAGCACAATAGGTGTGCATATACATAGAGGGATTGAAGTTGAGCTCGATACAAGTGCAATGAGGTTTTTCCTTGCTAGCAGGCTGAGTTTTATCTGGAATGATGAGGTCAACCCCGCAAGCCCAGGCCCCCATGCTAGTCGCCATAGCTGCAGCTAATTCTTGATAGGATGAATCCATGGTCTCAGTGACATCAATAGAGTCACCGCCCGTAGAGATGTTGGAGTTACGGCGGAGATTGACCTTTTTCCCTTCTGGGAGAATATCATCAGGTGCATAACCTTGCTGATTCAACATCAATTGTTCGATTTCTCCTAGCTCAATGATTTCCAGCGGTGAGCGGTGGTCACGGCCTCGCAATGGGTTGGTATTTTTCTGAGCGACTAATTCACGAATAGTGTGTTTGCCATCACCGACAACATTAGCAGCGACACGAAGGAGGACGGCCTCACAACGCCCGTCCAGAATGAAGAAACGGTATTCGGTTCCTGTGATAAATTCTTCAACAAGAACAGCTGTATCTTCTGCAAAGGCAATCTCGAGGGCTTTCTTATAGTTATCAAGGCTGGCAGGCTCTTGGAAAATGGAAATGCCCAGACCGAAGTTGGTTGATTTTGGTTTAACCACAATTTGCTTGCCCTTGATAAGAGGATAGTAGGCTAGACCTTGTTCTAGATTGGTAAATTCGTCGCCGGCAGGGACAGGGAAGCCAGCATCAGCTAGGATTTTTTTGGTTACGGTTTTATTAGCCATGGCAAGAGGAACTACATAGTTGTCTTTTGAGGTCATGTTACCATTTTTGACGTACTCAACATGATCTTTATGCCAGAGTTTAAGGAATTGATCCTGCTCATCTAGGATTTCAAAATGAAGCCCTTTTTGAATGGCGTCAAAGAGCAGCATCTGGGTAGAAAGTTCCATCTCCTCATAACCCTTAAGGGCATAGTGGGCAGTCCAGTCGTAATCATGATAGGCAAGAGCCTTGTCAAGGGCAAAGTCAGCAAGGGACTTGTCTTTGATATGAGGAAGAAGTTGAGCAGCTAGTGTCTGACTAGGATCTGCAAAGGCATCTTTAACTTGTTTGACCAGACCTTGATGATAGTCACCAAGCCCAAAATGTTGCACCAGTTGGTCTAGAGCTGTCGTAATGTTCTGAGTTTCAGCTTCAGAAGGTAGAGGTTCTAAAGGATGAGAGAGGGCAATTTTTTCATTCAGCGCGTGAGCTTGAGCCAGAGCCTGATCAACATTTTCAGGGGCATCCATCCAGAGGAAGGCTAGAAGGAGTAGGTGTACGGTATCCATGGTAGTTTGGCTAATACCGATACGCTCAAAGGGGTTGAGGTCGAAGTTACGGAATTCCAGGTAGGTGATTCCCTTGTCAAGGAAGGAGCGATTAACCTTTTGTCCACGGAAACGAACAGCCGAGTAAAATTCCTTCTCCGCAATCAAATCACCTTGTTCGATATAGTTTTCGATGGCAGAGACATAGTCTTCTAGGCTTGCAAAAGATACTTGGATTTCTTCCTTATTGACATAACCATGGTCGCTGTTTCGGAAGGAACGCACGGGTTCTGGCACTTCTTGGTCGAAGAAGCCTTGCTCAGCAACAGGTGCAGCACCAAAGAGATAGGTGGTCACCCAACGATAGCGCAAATAGTTCTGAGCCAGCTTAAGATAGAGGGCGTTTTTGAAAGCAATTATATCAATCTGGTCACTTTCTTGGAATAGGGCCTCAACCAAATCTTTCCCTAGTTCCATATTATAGTGGATACCTGAGATAGCTTGTAGTTTAGTTCCGTATTTTTCGGCCAGGTAGTTACGATAATAGCGTTCAAATTCATTTTCCAGTTGGGCAACTTGGATTTCTTGGGCCTTGATACGAGGAGGCATGGACAAGGGCCAGAGAAGTTCATCTTTACTGATGGAACGTCCAGCTACATCGGTAATGGCTCCAAGAAATCGACGAGCCTCAGTGGTAGATTTAGCAACTGGTGTGATGAGTTCCATCTGAAACTCACAAAAATCTGTTTGAATATAAGGGTGGAAACTTCGAGCTCCTAGGCAGGAAGGGTGAGGTGTATGTGCTAATTTTCCTTGTCTATCGACACGAAGACTTTCGCGTTCAATTCCAAAGTTAGCTTGAAGGATAGGGCTAGTAGGCTCCAGCTTTTGAAGCAGTTGATTTATAGTCATAGAGTCACCTTTTCATCTAATGTTAGTGATAGTCTATTATAAATAGGAGAAGAAAACAACTTTCTGCTACGGTTAAGGGCAATTTCCGAATGTTTTAGATAAGAATCCTTAAAACCAGTTGCTTTTTAGCTCTATTATATGCAAAAATTGTAAAATATTCACTGATTTTTATGTAAAATGTTATTTCTCTTGCAATTTAAATCAAATTAGCCTATACTAATGACGTATATATAAGAATGAAAGAATCCCTAGGGTCTGCCCTCAGGGGCTTTTGTATGCTCTCAAAAGGGTATAACCGTTCTTTTATAGATAAAGGATGAGCGTTAAGAGTAGCTTTCAGACAGTATGCTCTGCTCAAAAATGATGCTTTCTCGTGATGGATTACAGGACTAGCTTATATCTATCAATGCCTGAAACACGCTCTGCTCAGGGCAGGTGATATTTTTAGCTGTGGTAGGGGCCATCCTTAACCTATTTGCACTTGTTCGAAGTTGCTCACGATTCGACAGCTCGCTCTGTCCAAAAGCGATGCTTTCGTCGTGATGGATTACAGGACTAGCTTATATCTATCAATGCCTGAAACACACTCTGCTCAGGGCAGGTGATATTTTTCGCCGTGGCAATAGTTATAGAAGTCAAGAGACTTCTATAACTCGGAAGTTTTGAGACTTTGGCTCAAAGCTTAGCTATGAGATTCCGAAGGAAGCTGCTAGCGTCCGAAGCCACTTAAGAAAAATATCAAAAAAGAAAACAAATTAAACGGAGGTAACTATGTTTCAAACCCTTATCCCCCAGATAAAGGAATACAAGAAACCCTCAATCCTAGCGTCCGTCTTTATGACACTAGAAGTCATGTTTGAGATTTCCATTCCCTTTGTCATGGCTAATCTTTTGGACAAAGGTGTCCAGCAATCCAACATGTCTAACATTTGGCTCTACGGTGGCCTCATGCTAGTCTGCGCCTTTCTATCACTATTCTGCGGCATGCAGTCGGCTCGCTATGCAGCTTTTGCCTCTGCTGGATTTGCCAAGAATCTACGTCAGGCCATTTTCAAAAAGGTTCAAACTTTCTCTTTTGAAAATATCGATAAGTTCTCAGCTGGTGGTTTGGTGACACGTATGATGACAGATGTTACCAACGTGCAGAACTCTTATCAGATGATTATCCGTGTCTGTGTGCGTGCACCACTTAACCTGATTTTTGCTATTGCAGCAAGTTTCTTGATTAATGCTGAAATGGCTTGGATTTTTGTTGGTGTAACGATCTTCCTTGGTGTGGTTTTGGCCATTATTACCAAAATCGTATATCCTCTTTTTACTCAAGTATTTGAGGCTTATGACAACCTTAACAACAGTATCAAGGAAAATATCACCAACATGCGTGTGGTGAAATCCTATGTTAAAGAGCAGGAAGAGACTGACAAATTTAAGAAGGCCTCACGTCGTATTTACAAGATGTTCATGCGTGCCATTCGTGTAGTTATCATGTCTAACCCAGCTATGATGTTGTCTATGTATGCATCCTTCCTTATGATTTCCTGGTTTGGTGCCCATCTCATCGTTGGTGGTAGCTTAACTACAGGAGAATTGACTTCGATGTTCAGTTACACCATGACCATCCTCATGTCACTCATGATGTTCATGATGATCTTTGTCATGTTGTCTATCTCTACAGCATCTGTTGAACGTATTGATGAAGTTCTTAGCACTGAAGCCACCATTGTTTCACCTGAAAATGGTTTAACAGAAGTTGCAGATGGTTCCATCAGCTTTGATCATGTGGATTTCTCATACACAGATGAAAATGGTGACAAGACCCATGTCCTCAAAGATATCACTTTGGATATTAAGTCTGGTGAAGTTATTGGTATCCTTGGTGGAACGGGTTCGGGTAAATCAAGCTTGGTTCAGCTGATTCCTCGCCTTTATGATGTGGAAGAAGGTCAGGTTAGGGTTGCCGGCCATGATGTTAAGGACTATGATTTGGATAGCTTACGTAAGCAAGTTGCCATGGTCCTTCAAACCAATGTCCTTTTCTCAGGAACCATTAAAGAAAATATGCGTTGGGGCAATAAGCAGGCAACAGATGAAGAAATCATTGAAGCTTGTAAGATTGCCCAAGCTGATGAATTTATCCAAGAGTTTAAGGATGGCTATGATACCAAGATTGAACGTGGTGGAGCCAATGTCTCAGGGGGACAACGTCAACGTCTTTGTATCGCACGTGCCCTTCTCATGAATCCGAAAATTTTGATTCTGGATGATTCGACATCAGCAGTTGATACTAAGACAGATAGTTTGATTCGTCAAGGTTTCGCTTCAAGTCTTAAGGACACGACCAAAATCATCATCGGTCAACGGATTTCATCTATCCAAGATGCCGACCGTATCATCGTCATGAATGATGGTCGTATCGATGCTATTGGTACTCATGACGACTTGATAGCTAATAATGCCATTTATCGCGAAGTATACAAGATGCAAACACAAGGGAAAGGAGTAGCAGATGCAGAATAAGAAAAAAGCTAATTGGGGCTCTCTAGCACGTCTTCTACGCTTTTTGTGGCAAGACTACAAACTTTCGCTTAGTATTGCCTTTGTCCTCATTGTTGTTGCTTCTTTGGCAACGGTCAATTTGACGGCTTCGATTCAGTCCTTGGTTGACGTTTATGTTCAACCCATGCTCAAATCTGGTAGCCATGACTTTGGGCCATTGTTACGTTTCTTGACTTCAGTGGCTGTCTTCTGTCTTATCGGTGTGATTGCCAACTATGTGGCATCTCTCCTCATGGCGACGATTTCGCAAGATTCCTTACGTTCCCTTCGTAATCAGCTCTTTGCTCGCATGCAAAAGCTTCCTGTTCGCTACTTTGATACTCACCAACACGGGGATATCATGTCTATCTACACCAACGACATTGATGCCCTCCGTCAGGCTGTTGAGCAGTCTATCCCACAGTTGCTACAAACAACTATTACCCTTATCGGAGTGACTGTGACCATGCTTACGGTTAGTCCTCTCCTCTTTATCGTGGTCCTAGTCATGGTAGGCATCATGTTTATGGTCATCAAAAATGTATCAGCTAAATCAGGTCGTTACTTTGGTGAGCAACAAAAGAATCTAGGGATTGAGAATGGCTTCATTGAAGAAATGATGTCAGGGCAAAAAGTGGTCAAAGCCTTTGTCCACGAAGAAGAGAGCATGGCTGATTTTGACAAGATTAACGAGCAACTCTTTGAATCGTCATACTTGGCCAACCGTTATGCCAATGTTCTCATGCCTATTCTTGGGAACTTAGGAAATGTTTCCTTTGTTTTGACTGCCTTGGTCGGTGGTGTATTTGCCCTCAATGGTGTTGGTAGCTTGACTATCGGTGGTCTCATGGCCTTCCTTCAATTGAACCGTTCCTTCAATGGTCCTATTACTCAGGTATCTCAACAACTTAACTTTGTCCTTATGGCCCTTGCTGGTGCTGACCGTATCTTTGACCTTTTGGATGAAGCAGAAGAAGTTGACCAAGGTAAGGTCACTTTGGTCAACTACGAATTGGTAGATGGTCAAATGGTTGTGACAGACAAGAAAACCAATCTTTGGGCTTGGAAGCACCCACGTCCAAATGGCGACTATGAGTTGGTCGAGTTGGTCGGAAATGTGGTCTTTCAAGATGTTGATTTCTCTTACGATGGTAAGAAACAAATCCTTCATGATGTTAACCTCTATGCAGACAAGGGGCAAAAGGTTGCCTTTGTCGGTGCGACGGGTGCAGGTAAGACAACGATTACTAACTTGATTAATCGTTTCTACGACATCCAATCTGGTGTGATTACCTATGATGGTATTGATGTCAAGTTGATTGAAAAAGATTCTCTTCGTCGCTCACTTGGTATCGTGCTTCAAGATACGCATCTTTTTACAGGGACTATCGCTGAAAATATTGCCTACGGCCGTGCGGATGCGACGCGCGATGAAATCCTTGAGGCCGCTCGTATTGCTAATGTGGATTCCTTTGTGCAACATTTGGACAATGGTTACGACACTGTTCTTACAGATGATGGTGCAGGCTTGTCTAATGGACAACGTCAGCTGATTGCCATTGCCCGTGCAGCCCTTGCCAATGCGCCAGTCTTGATTCTGGACGAAGCGACGTCTTCGATTGACTCTCGGACAGAGAAGATGGTGCAAGAAGGGATGGACCGCCTTATGGAAGGACGTACGGTCTTTGTTATCGCCCACCGTCTTTCAACCATCGTTAACTCTGACGTTATCATGGTTATGGACCATGGACGTATCATTGAACGTGGTGACCATGACAGCCTTATGGAGCAAGGTGGCACTTACTACCGACTCTATACTGGTGGTCTTGAAATTGATTAAGATTAAAAGAACTCAGGTTTTGCCTGAGTTCTTTTGCATCTGAAGAAAATGATTCTTTTGAGACTTTTCTTGTAAAAACGATAGATTTGATATCTTAAATCTCAACTTCTTTTAAACCGTGTGAGTCCAGGCGATAAATCTTTTGGCAGACTTGTCTGAGGTAGTTGACATCATGTGAGACTGTCAGAATGGCACCTGGATAGTTCTCGAAGAGCTGTCGGACTTGGGGTTGTGAGGTGGGTGAAAAATTTCTGGTTGGTTCATCTAAGATAAGGAGCTGAGGGCTTTCTAAGACCAGGTGTAGCAGGAGTAGTTTTCCTTTCTGTCCTCCAGATAAATCAGAAATGGCATGGCTCATTTCATCATGACTAAAGTTGAGGTTGGCGAGATGGGAGCTTATAACCTCTCGTTCAGACTTGTCGCCTGTCTTACTTAAAAACGCTATCGGTGACAAATCATTTTGCAAGATAGTATTGTAATGTTGAGGCATGTAGCCAATAGTCAGGTCTGTCTTCTTGCTAAGTTCTTGGTAGAGAAAGTGTAAGAGAGTGGATTTACCACAGCCGTTATCTCCAACAATACCAATTTTTTCTTGCCCTTTCAAAGAAAGTTTGAGATGGTCAATGGTCAGGTGAGGAGCGATGTTTATCTGCTTTTTATCCAGATTTAAGAGATATTTTCCCTGAGGTAGAGGAGTGATATGAGAGAAGAATAGTTCAATACTGTCTTCTTTATCAGGCATTTGTGTCATATCTTGGGCAAGGCGGTCGTAGCGTTTTTCTTGCGAGAGGACTGCTTTCATCTTTTTGGCAACCAATCGTCCTTGCGTGCTATCATGCGTATTACGTAGGGTAGTTTGGACATTTTGTTTGATACGGCGATGCTTGGCCATGGCTTTGTCATAGGCTTTTTTCTCGGTTTTCGCTTGCTGCATTTGTTGCTGGAAGGCATCAGTGCGTTGCTGGCTATAGTTATCATAGTCGAGGTGCTCCACACTGGTCCTTGCCTGACGGCGACGTTTAAGGAGTTCCAGATGGATAATGGTATCTGCTGTCTGGCTTAGTAGGTCTTCGTCATGTGAGATATAGATTATGGTTTGATCAGAATGTTTGATAAAATTTTTTAGCCAAGTCATAGTAGTCAAGTCCATATCGTTTGAGGGCTCATCAAGAAAAATGATGTCGTGGGGACGGGCTAATTCTCGGATGAGTTGAATTTTGAGTTTCTCGCCACCTGACAGAGAGGAGACAAGCTGACTGCTAGCAAAACGATCACTATCAAAATGAAGTTCATCAGCCAGACGATAGAGGGTAGCATAGTCTAGGTCATAAGTATCCGCAAAGAAGTAGTCGTTAAGGGTTAGGAATTGTAAGTCATCCGAAATCTGTTGAGGAATATAGACCTGTGGGCTATCTGGTTTATTAATAGTTCCCTCGTAAGAAAGATGGTCGAAATGTGCTTTAGGATTGACAAGAAGGGCAAGGAGACTAGATTTTCCATTGCCTTCCTCCCCAATGATGGCGACTTTTTCACCAGTAGCTATCGTTAGATTTAAGTCATGAACGAGTTCACGCAAATCTTTGGTATGGGTAATAGTTAGATGTTGAATCTGTATCATAGGACCTCCTAGGTCTGAGTGCTTGTTGATAGTGTTTTATGGGTAGTACAGTTTTTACTTCAAACAATATCAAAGGTCAAAAAACAGTTCTACCTTATAAGATAGAACCGTCTTGAATCTAGCTAAAAAGCCCTCTAGGAGATAGTGATGGTGTGGATGCAAAAAAACTCAGATACCACCAATAAATTTTCTACAGAAAAAGAGCGCAAAAAAGACATGAAAACAATCTATCGAATAAAGCAGGTTTATTGTGAATAGACTTAGTTGTTCATGTCTCCATTTACCTCCGAATGTTACTTGCCTTGATTGTACGCTGTCCGAGAGATTTTGTCAAATGAAAATAAAATATCCAACCTTATTAGACTGCCAATCTACCTTATCAATAGTCTCCACCTATGCTATACTAGAATCAGTACTAAAATGGAGATTATTTATGGAAAATAAGTTTGTAAAGCAACCAACACCTAAGGGGGATAAGTCCACAAGAATTGTTTTTATAGGTCTCTTAGTGGCATTACTTTTTATAATCGCAGGGACGGCTATCTTCTTTGCTGTGAATAGTAGCAGTAAGGCTAACAAAGGTCCAGCTGCATCCAGTAAGTCGCGTACGACTGTCTATTCCGGCAGCAATGCAGAAGACCCCTTGTTCAAAATCACCCTGAAAACCTTCGGAGATAATAAAGAATTTTTACTCGTGACACCAAATCCTGGTCATGATAGAAACATGTTTAACATTGTGGGGGTAGCTGGTCAATACTTAGTCACTCAGGAGTACAAGGGGGGTGAATCTGGTAAGAAAAATGCCAAGGGTGAGACACTTTATAAGTATGACTACTTTAATATCTATATGTATGACACGGAAAAACCAAATCAAAAACCTAAACAAATTGACCTCTTGAAATTGGCTAAAAAAGCTGGGGATGAAGATTATTTAAATCAGGCAAGTCTAAGGCTTTTCATGCTTAATGAGCAGGCTTACTTACAAATGCCTTTTGGTGCGTCATCAGCTGATTTTGTTTCTAATAAAAAATACCTCAATCTCAAAACGCAAAAGATTGAGGAAATGAATATTCCAGCTAACTCGAATACTTTGGACTCGGAATTGGATTACGCCAATGTTGATATGCGTAAGACTTTAGAGCCTTTTGGTCTTGAAATGTGGCCAGGTGCAACTAATGGTAAGGATCTAGATTATCCAACAGAAACACCAATTGCGAGTCTGCCTGCTCTTTATTACATTTCTGAAAAAGACAGAAGCCTCAATATGGATAGTACCAACTTTGCCAAAGAGCATAAGGATGCTTATGAAGCGATTAAGACCAAACATGCTAGGATCTACACCATTCCAAGCAAGATTAACAATGAAACCTGGTTCAATACCTTACTCCATTGGATGGCACCTGAAGGCCAGGATGCCTATGAGTTACCGGTTAGGGCATTTAGACCGACTCAGGAAGAAGGGAAAGTCAAGTCCTACCAAGAATTGCAGACTTGGAATGACAACCATATCAGAAAAAAATAGAGGAACTTACCTCTGAAACCCATAAGATTATGAACCCAAGTTTATGATACTTGGGTTTTTTAGTGTGGTCTGATATAGCAATTGTTGTTTTAGTTTTTTTGTGAAATTCTTGTTATATGATAGCTAAGTTTAAAATAGATTATTTATTAGTTTGTTTAGCCGATTATTAAAAATATTTCAATCGGGTCTATAGGCTTATAATAAGCAGAACAAATCATTTAATAAAGATTAAAATTATTGACACTTATATTGACGTGTAATTATCAGAATGTTAGAATTTAAAGTGCATCATCATAATAAAATAAAATTAAAGCAATAAACCAAATATTACAATTTTTTATGGAGACTTTATGAAAGATTTTTTTAATCAACGTCAACGTTATTCATTGAGAAAATATTCTATTGGCGTTTGCTCAGTCTTGCTTGGAATTGTTCTTTTTTCTGGACAGGCTGTACAAGCTGATGAAGTTATAACAGGTAATGATAACGTTGTGAAATCTGTAGAAGCAGCTGAATCCGCAATATCGGATACTACTATATCAGAAGTTCCAACTGCTATAGAAAAGTTACCAGTAGAAGAAGTAGTAACTGTACAGAATGAAACAGTTTCTAAGCAACAAGACACGTCATCTGAAACAAACACTAGTAGAAATTCTACGTCTTTTGCTAGTTCTGAAGAATCATATGTGGCTCAAGTAAATCAAAGTCAAGCTACAAGTGATTTATCTGAAGGATTAAAATCAGAAACGATAACATCTGAAATATCAAGAACTAGTCTCCGTCGAGGGAGAATTTTAGCGTCTGAAGAAACAGTTGAGAGTCCTACAGAGATACTATCATCAGAAGCAATCCCAGCTGAAATACCTATACGACGTAGTGGACGTCGAGGAAGAAATCTGTCATCTTTAAATACGTCTGAATCGAATAACGGGACTCCTATAAATAGTAGTTTACCTACGGTCACTATACCAACCAGCAATCAAAATAATACTTTAGCTACACCAGACGAAAATATAACGAAATCAACCAAGCAAACAGTTGTTTTTGAAGGTGCAGGAGAAAAGACGCC
>NZ_LSIZ01000068.1:0-3195 GCF_001556505.1 Streptococcus sp. CCH8-H5
AGTTGCTACAGACTTTTCTAAAAACAAAAAAATCCAGGACCTATGCCCTGGATTTTAGGAAATTATGAAAAAGAAAAGTTTTAGGATAGTTGTAGTATACAAAGCGATTCCTAAAGTTTTCTTAAAGTGGAAGATGGAATTACTTTTTCATAATGATTACTGTTCACTTACACTAATTGAGGAGTTTTCCATTTCCCTCAGCATCAAAATGGTAGGTCTTACCTTCGATAGTGAGGGTAGTGTTCTCAGTACGTGCACCACTGTTAGGATCATAATAATGAAGTTTATCATTTACAGTGACTAGTTCCCCTTTAGCTTGTTTGCCATCTCTATGGAAATAGACATGAGCCCCATCAATAGTTTGTTCACCGGTTAGTGCATACCAATTAGGTCCAAAGTAATACCAGTTACCATTAACCTCTTTATATTGATTTTTTATAGCAGTAGCTGTTTCCTTATCAAAGTAATAGATATGGCTACCATTAGGAATAAGTGATGGGAAATAGTCTTTAGTCAAGCCATTCGCACTAACCCTACCATCAGCATATTTATTTGTCGGAGCATCAAACATATAAAGTTCTCCGTTGATAATGTGAAGCCCTAATGGGACGTGACCAGAAGCGGTAATGTAATATCTATTACCGTTTTTGGCCTTAACGAATTGAGGCCCTTTGACTTCTTTGTTGTTCAAATCATAGAATGAAGAGTAGCCATAAGGATATAGAAATTCTCCTTTAGCAAGGTGCGGATCTGCATCATACGTAAAGACATACTCTTTACCATTGATAGTTCGAACTCCCCCTTCTCTAAGTCTTTTGCCTTTAGCATCAACATAATAAGTCTTTCCATTCAAATCAACAAATTGTTCCTTAAGGCGAGCACCACTATCTTTATCGTAAAATGAATCGTTTTCAGCAAAGTTTCCTTTAACCTGCTTACCAGTACTATCGAAGTAGACCTCGACACCGTCAATGACTTGTTCACCAGTAAGGCGTTTGCCGTCATTACCAATATAATACCAATTATTATTTATGTTTTGATAATGATTTTGTCCTAAGTCTACTCGGTCTCCTGAATTTTTACTGTAATAGTAGCCATCCGAAGCGAAGTCGCCCTTAATCTGTTTACCGTCTTGGTCAAAGAAAACATTATGACCATCAATGACCTGAGCACCTTTAAGAGGAGTACCTTTAGCACCAATTCTATACCAATTGTTATTGAAGTTAACATAACGATTGGTTACTTGTACTCCTGAATTTTCATCATAGTACGCTCCATTTTCAGCAAAGTTCCCTTTAACTTGCTTGCCATCTTTATCAAAGTAAAAATTGTTGCCATCAATGACTTGTTCACCTTTTACAATTTTACCTTCGTTATTAAGATAGTACCAGTTGCCGTTCACTTGAACAAACTGATTGTTTCCAAGATTAACGCGTGCACCAGAATCTTTATCATAATAGAAACAGTCATCTGCGAAAATCCCTTTAGCTTGAACCCCATCTTTGTCAAAGAATACGGTTACGCCATTAATGACTTGCTCTCCTTTAAGAGCTTTAGAGTCTGAACCGATATAGAACCATTTATCTTTATTTTCATGGGTATTATATGAGTTACTCAGGTCATTGATTTGAACATAACGATTAGTAACAGGTTCCCCTGTAATTGCATCATAAAAAAGTCCATTAGGTGCGAAATTTCCCTTAACTTGAATACCGTATTCACCGAAGTTGAGATGCTTACCATTAATAATTTGTTCTCCCTTAATTGTATTGCCTTGGTCATCGAGGTAATAAATAAGGGTTCCTGATGGTTGCTCTAAGGAGACAAAGCTATTTTTGACGAGTACTCCAGTGTCTTTATCATAATAATAACCATCGTAGCCAAAGTCTCCTTTGGCTTGGTGTCCTCTATAGTTAAAGTAGACACGAACGCCGTCAATAACTTGTGGACCTGTTACCACTTTTCCGTCTGACCCAAGATAATACCAATGGGTCTCTAAAGTTGGAGCCATAGAGCCGTTCGATTCGTATCGTGTTAATTGAATATAACGGTTTGTCACGAGCTCGCCAGTATCCTTGTCATAGAATTGGCCGTAAGAATTAAAATCCCCTTTAATTTGATATCCGTAATAAGGGGTAAAGTAAACTTTCACACCATCAATGACTTGTTCACCTTTAAGTATCTTTCCATCTTCATCAACATAGAACCAATGGTTATCGATGAACACGTAGTGTTTTTTCCCTAGATCAACTAAATTACCATCTTGATCATAGAAACGCCCATTGTCAGCAACGCTATTACGCACCTGTGCTCCATCATACTTATCGAAATAGACAGATTTTCCATTGATGATTTGTTCACCTTTTAATTTGTCGCCATTTTTATCAACATAGAAAGGAAAGATAGTGTTGTTATAGTTGTATTTAGTGCTAAAAACATAGCTATCTGTTACAAGGTTACCATCTTTATCGTAGAAGTGTTCATTGCTAGCAAATCCGTCTCGAACTTGAAGGCCGTTGTAATCATTGAAATAAACTTGTTTTCCTTGAATGTTTTGTGCACCTTTTAATGTTTCACCATTTTTATCAACATAGTAAACACCACCAAGATGATTAATATAACGATCCGTTACAAGAGCACCAGAATCTGCATCATAGTATTGTTTATTTTTTGAAAAGTTTCCCTTGACTTGTATGCCATTTTCATCGAAATAAACGTTGACCCCATCGATTTTTTGTGCACCAGTTAGGTTCTTACCACTAGCATCCTTATAATACCAGTTACCAAGGCTATCACTATAATATTGACCACCGGTGACATTGGTTTCACTATTGGTATCTGCGGTTGGTGTTGCAGTCTCACCGGCAGCTCGGTCTGTAGTTACGGCTTCACGTGTTTGGCCTGTAGCTGATTCTGCAGGAGTCTGGCTTTCACTTGCAGTTGTTGAAGCTGTTTCACTGGCAGTTTCAGAGCTTGCAGCAGCAGTTGTGGCTTGATCTGAGACATTTGTAGTGCTTTCAGTGCTTGCTACATTTTCAGTAGTAGCAGGAGCTTCAACAACCTTAGTTTCGACGAGGTCTGCTGTAGTTTCCACATTGGTTGTGGTAGCTGCAGTCACATCAAGGTTTGATGCGTTGTCGGCTTTAGCTTCCTCAGCGAAGGCAGGTCTTGCGATAAAGGCAAAACTTGCAAGAG
>NZ_LSIZ01000069.1:0-209 GCF_001556505.1 Streptococcus sp. CCH8-H5
GTAGTTATCCTCGCTGTCTTCTTAGTGACTAAGTTTAATAGTCATGAGTCGGCGCGTGTTAGCACAAGTAGTAGCCCAGCCAAAACGGTTAAGAAGTCATCTTCAAGCTCAAGTAAGGCTGTTAAGAAGGATAAGAAATCAGTTCAATCATCATCTTCAGCAGTCACAAATGAAGAAAATGACAATCAGGCCTCAGCAGTAGCACCTAA